>JBCNVC010000400.1:0-612 GCA_039630395.1 Candidatus Kryptonium sp.
TTTTTTATATCAAAAAGAACCTTCTCGGGATCTCCGGAAAGGAATGGGTTTAGAATTTCTAAATTGAATTTTTTTATCTTTGTGTATTTTGATTCTGGAAGTTTCAGCTCATCCAGAATTTCGAAAGCTTGATTGCGTTTTTCTTGAAACCACAAAGGTTCCTTTCTATAACTTGAAAGTTTATCTATGGTTTCATGGGTCAAACAATTCGGCAGAATAACTTCAGACATAATCTATCTCCTGAGAATTTAGTTTTCGTTGGTAAAGTTAAAAAAATTTGAGAAAATTAACAACCGCCTCTTTCAACAACTGACTCACAAGGCGATGCATTTAAGATTTCAACTTCTCCAAACTGTGTGAATGGTTTCATAAAATTTTCAACATTTTCACGCTCATCCGACTCAATGAACAGAAATAATCTATGTGAGCCATCAACAACTCCTTCTGATCGGATTTCAATTTTATAATCTTTCGCCAAGGCGAGATGTTTCAATAGCATTTGTGCAAGCTCGGGATTCCGAGCAGGGCAATTATCTGCTTCGTGTTTATGTTGAACTATGAAAAACGGCATTTGTGAGATCTCCAATAAAGAAAGATGTTTGTTTTAACCAA
>JBCNVC010000401.1:0-610 GCA_039630395.1 Candidatus Kryptonium sp.
AATCCCTCACAGGTTCGATTCAAACGAAACGTTCTTTGAAGAAGAAATTTATAATTTAATGTTTCAATCCCTCACAGGTTCGATTCAAACACAGTTAGAAGAGTTCAGAGTCCCGCGCTCTGTAATGTTTCAATCCCTCACAGGTTCGATTCAAACAACTTTTTAAGTTCAAATTCAAAAGCATCCTTCAACTGTTTCAATCCCTCACAGGTTCGATTCAAACTAAGAGAAAGAAATGTTTCGTTTAATTTTTTCAACATGTTTCAATCCCTCACAGGTTCGATTCAAACGAGTAGATTGTGTGGTTATCTGAACAAAAAATTCAAAAGTTTCAATCCCTCACAGGTTCGATTCAAACTAAACCTTTTAAACCTTGTTAGCATTGGTGATGCGGTGTTTCAATCCCTCACAGGTTCGATTCAAACCTTTGAACCACCTCCTCAACATTGCCCAAATAAAACCTGTTTCAATCCCTCACAGGTTCGATTCAAACACCTAAAATTCAAGTTCGTATTCATTCACATATTTAGTTGTTTCAATCCCTCACAGGTTCGATTCAAACATAACCTGTTGACGAAGTTGTATACGGTCAAAAAAGGGCGTTTCAATC
>JBCNVC010000402.1:0-611 GCA_039630395.1 Candidatus Kryptonium sp.
TTCATATTCTCTAAGAAAATAGATAAGGATTTTGTGGATGAGATGTTTGATATGAGTTTAAAGCTTGAGAGTTTGACTAAAGAGTCTTCTGAGGAGTTTGATATAAAACTTGGTAAAGGTGGTATAACAGATATAGAGTTTATGGTTCAGGGGTATTACTTACGGAATAGAATACGGAAGACAAATATCCTTGAGGGACTACTGGACTTTAGACCAGAGCTTGTAGATGACTATCTCTTCTTGCGAGAAGTAGAAACAAGACTCCGGATGGTAAAAGGTAGCTCTACCTCCAAACTCTATAAGAACAGCCCCATAACCAACAGAATTGCTACTACATTTGAAATGAATATTGAAATCTTCTGGGAAAAACTAAAGAAAACCAAAGAACACATAAGGAGAGTTTTCAACTCCGGGTTTTAACTCTCTCATCTTTATATCCCACACGGTTCAGATGGAACGATAGCGGAAGGAGCACTCAAAGGCGCTTCGTATGCGCTTTATATCCCACACGGTTCAGATGGAACCATCTCCGTATGTAATTTTTCAGAAATTTTGCAACACTATCTGGGACATGCAGGGACTATGCGGGAAATAGCGGGGAAGCCTTATCT
>JBCNVC010000403.1:0-611 GCA_039630395.1 Candidatus Kryptonium sp.
ATACCTTCTTGTGATTCAATCTGTGGCCTTTAGCTCTTGATAAAAAAGGTTACTTCCATTTTTTAGTAATGAAAGGTTATGTCTTAAGTTCTATGCATGCTAGCAACTTTTTGAGTTTTCAGTTTCAAGAGCTTCTAATCTTTTGAGAGGCCTATGCAAACAGGCCGTTATAGCTTGTATCCGCATGTCAAGAGTTTGTTTGAAGATTCTGTATAAAATTCAGGTGGTAGGGAGGGAGTTCTTTGGCAATTTTGCTTCGGAGGTGATTGAGGTGATTTAGGTGTTTAGGTAAAACCCCTAACATTTGATTTGTCCAAAGAAGGGGAGCAATCCATGTCGGCAAACTGTTTACACTGTCTGTTTATGTGTTTGTTCAACAACTCAAGAGATCGGTTTATCGCGAAATACTGTACTTTGCCTGTTTTCAAAAATCTTTTCTTAGTTATAATAACAAACGGTGAATTATGAAACTTAACGGAGTTTTATCATGGATGTGAGACATTTTGTGAGAATCTGGGATTTGACAAAGGAAGAGATAGAGTCTTTGATTGAGAAAGCCTTAAGCTGGAAGAGGCATGGTTTTTCGAATAAAAAATTGGAGGGTAAGATAC
>JBCNVC010000404.1:0-608 GCA_039630395.1 Candidatus Kryptonium sp.
TTGAAACAAACTTTTAATGCTTATGCGATTTTTAAAGTTCAAGGTTTGAATCGAACCTGTGAGGGATTGAAACAAAATTGTTGGGACATCATTTATGCTGATACTACTTGGTTTGAATCGAACCTGTGAGGGATTGAAACGAATAAATGTTTAAATACATTGTTAACCTGATTTTGTGTTTGAATCGAACCTGTGAGGGATTGAAACGCATATTGATTGAAAGCTCCAAGGGTTATCAACATCTGTTTGAATCGAACCTGTGAGGGATTGAAACTCAAAATACTTTTTAGCATATTCATAATTTTTTATCGTTTGAATCGAACCTGTAAGGGATTGAAACGGTTACTTACGATGTAACACAAGAAATCCCGCCGGATGTTTGAATCGAACCTGTGAGGGATTGAAACCGCTTTCTCCTGTTTTTCTTTGACCATATACAGTTTTGGGTTTGAATCGAACCTGTGAGGGATTGAAACTCCTCTTTCTTTTCTTTTACAGGTAATTTAGTTTGCGTTTGAATCGAACCTGTGAGGGATTGAAACTAACCTTGTTCAAGTAAACAATAACCTCCTCCCTCGTTTGAATCGAACCTGTGAGGGATTGAAACG
>JBCNVC010000405.1:0-607 GCA_039630395.1 Candidatus Kryptonium sp.
GATCCTGTTGAGAAAAAAATTATGACTCCTTATTTTCCGCTCGGATTGATGTATCTTGCTTCCGTTTTGCGAAAAAATGGCTACGAAGTTGAACTATTTGACTGCACATTCCGAAAAGATTTTGACGAATTTGAAAATTACTTGAAAACACGAAAGCCGAAAGTTGTTGGAATTACATCATTAATTACAATTCGCAGAAATGCTCTAATTATCGCAGACATAGCCCATAGATACGGTGCAAAAGTAATTCTTGGAGGTCCAGACCCAACAGCTTTGCCCGAAAGATATCTGCTTTACAAGGGAACAAATGGCGACTTCCCTGTTGATGTAGTTGTGTTTGACGAAGGAGAAATTACAATGCTTGAACTTGCAAACTTCTACTTTAAAAAAGATAACTTCCCAGATGACATAAGGGAAATTCCAGGTTTAAGATTGAGAGACGAGAACGGAAATATAATCGCAACAAAACATAGAGAACTAATCCAAGATCTTGATTCAATTCCTTTTCCAGCAAGGGACCTCGTCGATATGGATGATTATAGAAAAGCATGGAAAAAGAAACATGGGTATTGGTCCCTTACAATCATAAACAGTAGGGGTTGTCCCT
>JBCNVC010000406.1:0-607 GCA_039630395.1 Candidatus Kryptonium sp.
TAGTTTGAATCGAACCTGTGAGGGATTGAAACTTTGCTTCCATGAAAAAAATCACTGAGCCGTTTTTAAGTTTGAATCGAACCTGTGAGGGATTGAAACTTGCAACATATACTCACAGGCTTCTAACCAGATTTTGTTTGAATCGAACCTGTGAGGGATTGAAACGCAGTTTAGGCGGATGGGTTTTGATGCTGATACTCTTTGTTTGAATCGAACCTGTGAGGGATTGAAACACTTTTGTTCCACACCCTCAATCTTTTTCAAACCATGTTTGAATCGAACCTGTGAAGGATTGAAACGAATTTCTCAACATCAAAGCCAAATTGGACTATTTGTTTGAATCGAACCTGTGAGGGATTGAAACTGTTTTCAAGCACCGCTATCAACAATTCCACTTCAGTTTGAATCGAACCTGTGAGGGATTGAAACTCCATATTTTCATCATACAATTCCCAAGCAAGCTGGGTTTGAATCGAACCTGTGAGGGATTGAAACCAATTATTTTTTCAAATTCCTTTCCAAGCGTAAAGTAGTTTGAATCGAACCTGTGAGGGATTGAAACTTTGCTTCCATGAAAAAAATCACTGAGCCGTTTTTAAGTTTGAAT
>JBCNVC010000407.1:0-605 GCA_039630395.1 Candidatus Kryptonium sp.
TCTTTTAATGCTAAACTTCCCGCTATTTCAAATGCCAAGTTAGAAGAGTCAACCTCATGATATTTTCCATCAAATAAAGTAACCTTAATATCTATCATAGGATAACCTAAAACCGCTCCCTCTTCCATTGCTTTTTTAACACCTTGCTCTACATATGGTCTATATTCCTTAGGTATAGCACCTCCAAAAATCTTATCTATCCATTCATATCCTTGTCCCCTTGGAAGTGGTTCAATTTTTATATTTACTACTCCGTATTGTCCTCTTCCACCTGTTTGCTTTATATATTTTCCTAAACCTTCCGCTTGTTTTCTAATAGTTTCCCTATATGGAATTTTTGCCCTCTCTTTTTCAACCTCTACATTAAATCTTTGCTTTAGCTTTTCTAAAATTATATTTACATGAACTTCTCCTTGACTATATAGTAATGTTTGCTTTAATTGTGGGTCATACTTAAATGTAAATGTAGGGTCTTCTGACATTATCTTTTGTAATGATTCAGAAAGCTTTTCTTCATCTTTTTTTGATTTTGGTTTAATACCTATAACATATAATGGCTCTGGATATTCTACCCATTTATATTTTTCGTCAGAAGTTGATAAAAC
>JBCNVC010000408.1:0-605 GCA_039630395.1 Candidatus Kryptonium sp.
GTTTCAATCCCTCACATGTTCGATTCAAACGAACTACAATTTTGGTTAGGTCAATAATAAGCTTATGTTTCAATCCCTCACAGGTTCGATTCAAACTGATAAATTTAAAAAGGATTAAGGGTTAAAATAAAATGTTTCAATCCCTCACAGGTTCGATTCAAACATAAATAGGGTATAAAACTTATCGCCCACTTCTTTCTGTTTCAATCCCTCACAGGTTCGATTCAAACCCTTCCCATCGTCGAGAAGAGGCATTGATTAAAACTGTTTCAATCCCTCACAGGTTCGATTCAAACCTGAAAAATAAAAAACGGGGGCGAGCCCCCAAAAAATCGTTTCAATCCCTCACAGGTTCGATTCAAACTTGTTCAGGGAGCTGTGGAAAAGTTATAATGGTGTTTGTTTCAATCCCTCACAGGTTCGATTCAAACTATTTAACATTTCCTCAAGTTTTGCGTAATCTTCAGTTTCAATCCCTCACAGGTTCGATTCAAACTTTAACTCTCCTTTTTATTTTGATTTTTTAATGTGATGTTTCAATCCCTCACAGGTTCGATTCAAACTTTAATGTCTGTATAAACAAGTTATATACATTTTCCCGTTTC
>JBCNVC010000409.1:0-602 GCA_039630395.1 Candidatus Kryptonium sp.
TATAGCTTCTTCAGTAAAAAGAACTTGGCTTAATTTCTCACCCGACGTATATTAAAGTTATCCTTGTAATCTTACCCACTTCTCTGCAGCCTTTCACTTCTACTTCTATGTAATTCTCAGTTAGAAGTCTCCCCTCTTCCAGGACAACTGCTCTAACTTCCCTTCCGGTGTTGGCTTTACGAAACACTTCTCTCTTCTTTTTGTCCAATTCTCTCAGTAGCCTAACCCTTTCCTCTTTGATGGAGGATAAAACCTTTCCCTCCATTTTGCTTGCTTTCGTAAAGGGTCTGTCAGAATAGGGAAATATGTGCATGTAGGCTATTGGCAAGTTTTCTAAAACCGTGTAGGTTTGTATAAAATCCTCATCTTCCTCCGTAGGAAAGCCCACTATTATGTCTGTGCCGATGGCAGACAGGGTTCTTCTTGAAACTATTTTTTCTACAAGCTCCATATATTCTTCTACTCTATATTCCCTTCCCATAAGTGAAAGTATCCTGTTAGACCCGCTTTGCAGGGATATGTGAAAATGTGGTGCTATCCTCTCCTCAGAGGTAATAAAGTCAAGAAGCTCAGAGCTTATTTCCTTGGGATATAAGGAGGAG
>JBCNVC010000041.1:0-15707 GCA_039630395.1 Candidatus Kryptonium sp.
TCGGTGCGTTTTTCAAGATAAAAAAGTAGTAAATAACTGTCACGGCACCTAACGCAAATGAAACCAATGGATAATTATGTTCCCACCAATGCCGATTTATAAACGGCATTATCGCAATTGAAAGTAAAAGTAATATAAAAGGCGCAATCATGACCGGATTAACTGGAAGGATCTCATATTCTATCGCAAAGGCATCCGACATTGGGAAAAATAGCAAGATCAAACTGATTATGCAAAAGGCAAATAATTTTCTCATTCCAAATGTTCCTTAAATTTGTTTTACAGTAAAAATGTTTTAACCAAAAATGCAACCATCCCTATTAGGTAGATGATCACGAAAATAAATAATCTATCTATTCGCTTATTTACATCGTCAAACCTTTTGTTAACATCATCAAATCTTTTGTTAACATCGTCAAATCTCTTGTTAACATCGTCAAATCTCTTATTCACATCATCAAATCTTTTATTGACGTCATCAAATTTTTTGTTTACATCATCAAATTTTTTATATACATCATTGAATTTCGTCTCAAATCTTTCGTTCATTTCATCAAATCTCTTATTAACATCGTCAAATCTCTTGTTTACATCGTCAAATTTTTTGTTTACATCGTCAAATTTCGTTTCAAACCTTTTATTAATTTCATCAAATCTCTTGTTCACAGCATTGAACTGTTCCTTTACCCACATAAGCTCTGATTTTATGTCCCTAATGTCTTGGCGAATGATATCAAGCTCTCTAAAGACAATTGCAAACGGATCTGCGCGATATGTGTATTCTCCCGGTTTTTCTTTTACTTGTTTCATTAGAATTTGAAATCATTTAATTTAAAATTTAGTGTTTCATCTTACCGCTCTGAAAAGTCCAGCTTTATATCTTTCCATCTGTTCAACAATTTTCTTTACATTTGGCTCTGACTTCTTTAAAAATGTATTTGGATAAACACCGATCCATACTATGAAAATTAACACAAAAGCAAGGGAAACCACTTCCCGAAAGTTTAAATCTTTTATTTTTTCATTCTCCGGTTTTGTAACTTTCCCGAAGAAAATTCTTTGATATGCGGTCAGAAGATAAACCGCAGCGAGAATTACACCAAGCGCAGCAAAAATTGCAAAAGCCGAGCTTCCTAAAAACTTTGATTTGAAAGAACCAAGCAAGATCAGAAACTCACCTACAAATCCATTTAATCCGGGCAATCCAAGCGACGAAAGAGCAACTATCATAAAAAATGTAGCATAAACTGGCGTAACGCGAGCAAGCCCTCCAAATTCTTCAATCATTCTCGTATGGCGCCTATCATAAATCATCCCTACGAGCATAAACAATGCCCCTGTTGACAAACCATGGTTTACCATTTGAATTAAAGCACCTTGAACGCTTTCAACAGTTAAACCCATCAATCCAAGAACCACAAATCCAAGATGGCTTACCGATGAATAAGCAACCAACTTTTTAAGATCAGGCTGAACAAACGAAACGAGAGCGCCATAAATTATGCCAATTACAGCAAGAACAGCGATATATGGTAAAAATAGAAATGTCGCATCAGGAAATAGTGGTATAGAAAACCTCAAAATTCCATAAGTTCCCATTTTCAAAAGGACACCAGCGAGAATTACACTTCCAGCAGTTGGCGCTTCAACATGTGCATCGGGAAGCCAAGTATGGAACGGAAATAGAGGAACTTTTATCGCGAAGCTTAATGTAAAGGCAAGAAACATTAAAATTTGTGCATTTAAGGAAATTTTGGGAGCGATTTCATAAAGTTTTTGAAGATCAGCTGTAAATTGTCCATTTGTCTGACTTGCAAAATTCCCAAGCGCAATAATTGCAACAAGCATCAGTAAGCTACCAACCATCGTGTATATCACAAATTTTATAGAAGCATAAATTCTATTCTCACCGCCCCATATTCCAATTATAAAATACATTGGAATCAACATAACTTCCCAGAAAATATAGAACAAAAAGGTATCAAGAGCACAGAAAACACCGTTCATACCAGTTTCAAGAAGTAGGAACATTATAACATATCCCTTAACTCTTTTTTCAACGGAGCCCCAAGTTGCAAGTAAACCAATTGGTGTTAGAAATGTCGTTAAAACTAAAAGCAGTAGCGAAATCCCATCAATTCCAACTCTATAAGCAATATCAAGTGATTTGATCCAAGGGTAAATCTCAACAAATTGAAAGTTGACATTCTCTGGATCATACTTTACAAAAACATAAACTGAAAGAGCAAATGTCGCAGTTGAGAATAATATCCCAAGGAACTTTATCAAGTTCTTTCTTTCGCTATTTATGAGCGAAATCACAAGTGCGCCAACAGTTGGTAGGAAAATTATCAAACTTAAAATATGTTTCTGGAGCAACTCCATTTTTCAATCTCTTTAAATTTTTGTTTCAGAAAATAATCCAGAGAACAATTAAAATGCCAATTACGAAAATAACTGCGTAAAATTGAACAATTCCATTTTGAACATAGCGAATTATGGAGCTTATCGTTGAAGTAATTTTTGCGCTTCCATTGACAATCCCATCAATAATTTTCACATCAAAAAATCTCCACAGTAATTTTTCACTTCCCCACACGACCGGTTTAACAACAACCGCATCGTAAATTTCATCTACATAATACTTGTTATAAACTATCTTATAAATTCCATGAAGGTTTTGCGTAATTTTTCCAATTAAATCCGTTCGCTGTAAATAAAGATAGCGCGCGAGCAATATACCGCCGATGCCAATTAAAACAGATATGAACATAAGTACAAATTCTGTTGTAATTGAATGCACTGTTGTTTCAAGAACAAGTTTTGAGCTTGCATCTTCAAAAGCAGGTTCAAGCCAGTGATGCAAAACATTTTTCACTCCGAAGGATTCAGGAATTCCAATAAATCCTGAAACAATGGAGAAGAAACCAAGTATAATCAAAGGAACTGTCATAACTTTGGGCGCTTCGTGTGGATGTTTCGCTCCATATCTTGGTGGTGTTTCAAAAATAAGGGCAACCAATCGGAACATATAAAATGCAGTCATAAATGCACCAACTGCGCCGAGAATCCAAAGCCAAAAATAACCTTTTGAGTACGCCCCCCAAAGTATCTCATCTTTGCTGAAAAATCCGGAAAGAGGTGGAATTCCAGCAATTGCAAGTGAAGCGATAAAGAAAGTTTTATATGTTATAGGTAAATGTTCTTTTAATCCACCCATTTTTTGGATGTCTTCTTCATTATCAAGAGCGTGCATCACCGCACCAGCGCCAAGAAAGAGCAAAGCCTTGAAAAATGCATGTGTTGTAAGATGAAATATACCAGCCGAAAATGCACCAACCCCCATAGCAAGAAACATATAACCAAGTTGACTTATCGTTGAATAGGCGAGAACTTTTTTAATTCCATTTTGAACAAGTCCCATTGAAGCAGCATAAACTGCGGTCAATGCACCAATTATCGCTACAATTTCCATTGTCGTTGGGGAAAGTGCATATAACACGGAAGAACGAGCGATCATATAAACTCCAGCAGTCACCATCGTCGCAGCGTGAATAAGTGCACTTACAGGAGTTGGTCCAGCCATCGCATCAGGAAGCCAAACATAAAGCGGAATTTGAGCGGATTTACCAGTTGCACCAACAAACAAAAGCAAGGTTATCCAAAAAATTGTTGTATCACCAGACTGAAGCTTACTCGCAATTGAAAAAACAGTGTTATAATCCAAACTTCCAAAATACTTATACATTAAAAACAAAGCAATCAAAAATCCGAAATCACCTATTCTATTTACAATAAACGCCTTTCTTCCAGCGTCGCTTGTTGTCATCTTTTCGAAAGGTCTATCATACCAGAATCCAATCAAAAGGTAAGAACATAAACCAACACCTTCCCATCCAAGAAACATAAGTAGGTAGTTATCTGCAAGAACAAGCGTGAGCATCATGAAAATAAATAGATTCAAATAAGCAAAAAACCTTGCAAATCCCTTGTCACCATGCATGTAGCCAATTGAGTAAATGTGAATCAAAAATCCAACTCCCGTTACAACCATAGCCATTAAGACCGAAAGCGGATCAACAAGGTAGGAGAAGGAGATATCTAATCCGCCAGTCTTTATCCATGAAAAGTATTCAACGATAAACCTTCTCTCATAGGATGGTAATCCGAGTAATTCAATATATATCAAAAGCGAAACAACGAAAGATGCTCCTACTGTTAAGCTTCCAAGCCAACCTATTATTTTTTCTTTTTTTATTCTCCAGCCAAATAAACCATTGATGATAAATCCAATTAAAGGAAATATAAGTGCAAGTCCGATATACTTGTGCATTTTTCAGGTGCCTCTTTTTTTAATTTACCATTTTAATAGATTGATCTCGTCAATGTTTACCGTTAGTCTGTTTCTAAATATTGCAATCACGATTGCAAGTCCAACTGAAACTTCTGCAGCTGCAACAACCATAACGAAAAACACAAGCATTTGACCTATTTCATTCCCGATATAACTTGAAAATCCCACCAGCGCAAGATTTACAGAGTTCAGCATTAGCTCAATACACATAAATATAACAATTGCATTCCTTCTTATTAAAACCCCAAGAACTCCGATCGTGAAGAGAATTAAACTTAAAAATAAATACCACGACAGAGGTATCATAATCTTTCTCCGTGGTTTTTGTTTTGGTATAAGCTAACTTTCAAAGTGATCAACATATCTAAGTTATTCAAATTTTCTTTTAGCGAGGACAATTGCGCCAATTATAGCAACGATTAAAATCAGGGAAGTTATTTCAAACGGCAGGATATAATTAGTAAAAAGTTTTTCGCCGATAAATTCAATCTTACCAAGTTCAACTGAATTATCAGCAGGTTTTAAAAATCTTCCACTGGTTGATTTACCAAGTCCTATCGCAATTTGTGCAAAGACAACAAAAACGAGAACAAAAGCAATTAATCTTTTCACATCAAATTTATCGCTTAACCTTTTCTCATCCTGAAGGTTTAATAGCATTATAACAAACACGAAAAGAACCATTATGGCACCTGCATAAACGAGAACTTGAATTATAGCGATGAATTGAGCATTTAGAGTAAGATATAAAATGGAAAGAGATAAAAAATTAACTATCAAAAAAATTGCGCTTTTCACTGGATTGGCACGAGTTATCATCAAAATTGCGGAAGCAATTGAGATAAAAGCAAGAATGAAAAAAACAAGTGCTTGTGAAGTCATCTCGCAAAACTTTTATTTTTTAAACTCGTTGATAAATATAAAAATTTGAACCGAAATAAACAACGAATTCAAACGCTTTAACCAAGGATTTTTACAAAAATTGAAAAATTTAACGGGCTTTGATAAATTTACCAACAAAAGTAATGAGATCTGTGAAATGAAAATCCAGCTCCTTCTCCTGTTAGCCATAAACCTACTTCTATCTCAATCAAAGCAGGACACAATAAGATTTTACCCACTTTTCAAGTTAAACATTAACTCAAACATATTGGAATTTAATCAAGAAAGGATTGAAAGAATTGACTACAAATTTTTTACTGATATTTTTAGCTCAACCCTTGCTCTTTTTTCAAACGAACTGGGTGAGAATGGTAAACCGGCGAATTTAAACTTTAATTTCTTTGACATGCGTCTATCGCACTTTTTCCTCAATGGTAGAACTCTCACCGGTTATATTTATCCATATCAATTTTTGCATATACTTCCGCTCGACAACATTTACAAGATTGAAATTATTCATGATTTTTCTGCGCCAATTTTTCAAAATTCAAACGCATCTGCGACAAATTTCGTTTTTAAAAATATCTTTAATATGCAACCTATCACGAGGATTCGCTATGTTGAGGATGCTTATGATTTCATCGCAACCGATGGAAGTTTTTCTTACAATTTTTATAGAAACTTAAACTTAACCATAGGATTTCGCAGAAGCACATCATCAGGTAGATTTTTAAACTCAGGACATGACGCATGGAATTTATTTGTAAATTCTCTTTGGGAGCCTATGAAAAATTTAAAGTTCTCGTTTCTTAACATTTATACGATAATCAACGATGGATTAAATGGGGGAATTGACACAGCCAAAGCACCACCAAATGCGGAAAATATAATATACAACGAAAGGATCGCACCGGTAGTTGATATAAATTCCTCTTTATCTTCAAAAAGAAACGACTTAACGATATTGTCAACTTACCAAATTGATTCAATCGGCTCAATTGATTTCACAATTTATCACACTTTTCAAATTGATAATCTTTCAGTCCGTCGGGAGGCAAATAAGAGAAATTCAAACTTTTATGGACTAAAATTGAACTTTAAAACAAGTTTCTTATCAGCTGATCTTAACGGCGGAGTGGAAATTCAAAAAAATAACCTGAAACTATATCTTTCAAACGATACGCTTTTACATAGATATGTTTCGTCTGGTTCAAAATCCATCTTGTCTCTTTCCGCCTTTTTAAACTCAAATATAAAAATTCATACTTTCAAACTTTTCCCGTTTCTCAGAATTGAAAATCTTTACGATAGAACGATTTCAAATTATGGGCTTGGCATTGAGGGGAGATTCGGAAACTTGAAACTTTACTCTGGATTTTCGCATTCTCAGCGAGTTCTAACTTTGTTTGAACAATTTATAACTAATTCATCTGATTTTGAAAAGCATCAGGTTTATGAGACCGGTTTAAGATTTGAGATAAAAAGTTTTCTAATTGACCTCAAAATTCAAAATAGAAAAATCCAAGATTTTCTCGTTTTTCGCGATTCGTCATTTTATAGAGCTTACATCAGCAAAACATTTGGAGAGTTGGGGATTAAATATAAACTTTGGCGTGTTAATTTTTCTCTAAAATCATCTTTGATTTTAAATAAAGTCTCCAAACCTTATCCGCGATATATTTTCAACGCGGAAGCTTTCTATGAAGGTAAATTAACGCGAACGCTTGATCTAATAGCTGGCGTCAGAGCGAAAGCGTTGGATGAGTTTAATGCTTTCAGGTTTATAAATTCAGCGTTGTTGTTTGTTGAAAGTAGTTATGAAATTAGAAAAGTTATAACCGCTGATTTGTTCATAAGCGGAAGAATTAAAAATGTGGTGATATTTTTAACGCTTGCAAACATCACAAACGAAAAATACATGACCACGGCGTTTTATCCCATGCAAGATAGAAGTTTAAGATTCGGGGTTATATGGACATTTTTTGATTAACGCCAGATGTTTCTTGTCCATTCGTCCCATAGCGGGGTTATCAGACGATAATCCCCAAATCCACTTTCATCAACAAATATAAATCGTCTATTAATCTCGTAATAGTACCATATCTCATACGGTTTGCTGTCTATATCAAAAGGATGCCTATCTACACTGCTTGGAGGTCCAAAGATTATATAAACCATTCCCATATCTGTTTTCCAACCCTCAATGTAATGTCCGAAATGTTCATTTGCATATTTAACTCTGGCGTAGTATTCCTCCATAAGCTCGTTTTTAAGCGTGTTTGGAGTTGGATCCCTCTTGCGCCAGAATTCAAGAAATCTTCTTTCTTTTTCTGTTTCATCCGTTGATGATTTTATATATTTCAACTCTTCAGGTTTAGCAATATAAACAAGTTGTTCAATTGCTTTATCAAGATCGGTTATTAGATCTGGAATTTCAAGCCATCTTACAGTAAAGTTTTGGTGAGAAATAGTATAATAATCAGGATTCGAATTCATCCTTGCTTCAACGAAAATAATGTAATCTCCAAATCCGAGTCGCAGTTCTGGAACTTCAAGTATAATGGAATTTTTTCCCGGTTTTATAAAATCGCTGATCCTTCCAGTACGAATTGTTATCTGTTCTTTTTTTCTGCCTTTTATTTTATTGATTTTATAAACTATGCTGAGTGAATCGGAGTTATTTGTGTTATTGTAAATTTCAAAGAAAAGATAAAAGTTTTGCGTGGTGTTTGAAGTGATCGTATTTGATACATTCGGAACTATTATTTTTTGATTGTTTTCAAACTTAACAGATGAAACAAGCATCAAATCGCTTATGGTTATTGGATTTTTCACGAAGTTTCGTATGGTTATGTATCCATCTTTCTTTAGCCCGAATTTAGTATCAAGATCTATTACTTGGACGCTGATCTTGTAATCTCCAAATGGGAGATTTAAAAATACCTGGGCAATATCTAAAAAGGCTTTTGAAATTGTTTGTTCAAAATTTTCAGCGACGACTTTTTGAGTCCAAACTTTTTCAGCTACATATTTACCTTTGATAGTTGAAACATTAACTATGATCTCATAATTTGCAACATAGTTTTCACCTTCTTTAACGAATTGAAGGTATTCGTATGGAATTTGAATGTAAATATCCGCTCTGCTTTCGTTTGGATTTAGTTCTCCCGCGAAGTTCAAGACATTAAAGTAAAACTGAGGATCTGAATAGCTTCGTGGGGAACTTGCTTCAACCTGTGCGAAAGTTATATTTGATATTAGAATTAGCAAAATTAAGACGAAATTTTTCATTTCTCCTCCACCCGATCCGAAATCGGCTTTAAATTTTGTTTCCAAAAAATTTTAACAAGAATTTACTTAACTCTGTTTCTTGCTATCAATGTTTAGAATTATCACTTATTTTTCCAATTAAATCATACTCAAAAAAATCGTAAATTTCAACATCATAAAACTTACCGACTTTCAAATTTTCACCTTCAACCAAAACTTCAAGGTCAATTTCAGGCGCGTCCCATTGAGTTCTACCAACATAGTAATTTTTTTCTTTTCTGTCTATCAAAACTTTTAGTTTCCTTCCGATCAAGGATTCGTTTCTTTTAATTATTATTTCGCGCTGTTCGTTCATAATTAAAGCCATTCTTCTCTCTTTTTCCTCAGCTGAAACCGGATCTCCCAGCCCATAAGCTGGTGTTCCTTCCTCTTGAGAGTATGTAAATACGCCGAGGCGATCAAATTTGAATTCACTTACAAAGTTGAGCAATTCTTCAAACTCCTTTTCAGTTTCACCGGGATAGCCAACGATCAAGCTAGTTCTTATAGCGACTTGTGGGATTTTCTCTCTTAATTTCTCAAGAAGTTGAATTGTTCGCTTTTTTGTGATCCCACGCCTCATTGACTTTAAAATTTTGTCAGAGATATGTTGAATTGGGATGTCAATATACTTGCAGATTTTTTCATTTTGTGCTATCACATCAATGACCTCTTCGGGAAATTTGGATGGAAATGTATACATCAAGCGTATCCACTCAATCCCGTTAATTTCCGAAAGTCGCTGTAAAAGCTCGGCAAGTTTCCTTTCTCCATAGATGTCAAGTCCGTAGTAGGTGGTATCTTGTGCAACGATAATTAATTCTTTAACACCTTTCCAAGCGAGTTTTTGAGCTTCTTTGATTATCTCTTCAATCGGACGGCTTGTGTATTTACCGCGAATCAAAGGAATTGCGCAAAAGGAGCAGGGATTATCGCAACCTTCTGAAATTTTAACATATGCATAATGTCCAGTGGTGATTTCCCTTTCCCCAAGAAGTTCACGCTTATAATCAAGATTTAATTCTTTTAGAATCTCGTTAAACTTTTCAACGCCGAAGAACTTATCAACTTCAGGTATCTCCTTTTCAAGTTCATCTTTATATCTCTCAACCAAGCAACCCATCACATAAACATTTTCAACTTTTCCTTTTTCTTTAAGTGAAACTGTCTCAAAAATTTTATCTATTGATTCTTGTTTGGCTGAGTCAATAAAACCGCATGTGTTTATTATCACAATTTCGGCTTTTTCTGGCTTTTCAACGATTTTGAAGTCGTTTTTTAGCTTGCTTATCAAAACTTCGGAATCAACGAGATTTTTCGGACAACCAAGTGTTAAAATATGTATTTTCTTTGTTTTGTTTTTCATTCGTTTTCTAATTTTATTTGAAGATCACAAAATAAAGATAAACAAATGGGGCAACATAAATCAAACTATCAAATCTATCAAAAACACCACCATGTCCGGGAATTATGTTTGAAGAATCTTTAACTCCAACATCTCTTTTTATCAACGATTCTACGAGATCCCCAAGTTGTCCAAGCAGTCCAATAATTATTCCTATCACAATAGCATCAAGTTCAGTTAAAAAATCCAAAACAAAATACTTTACAATAAAGGAAGACAAGAAAGCGAAAATCAAACCTCCGAAAAATCCCTCAATAGTTTTCTTAGGGCTAACTCTTTCATAAAGTTTCCTTTTGCCAAGCGATTTACCGATGAAATATGCTGCTGTGTCGCAAATCCAGATAATTGCAAAGATTGAAATCACGAAGATACCAGATTTTAAATATTCAAGAGTTTTCATCTCTCTAAGCCCGATGAGCGTTGCTAATGACAAACTTATATAAAAAATTGGAAACAAAGTCGTTGCAAAATTTGATATTGCAGACCAACTCGGAAATTGTGGCTTTCTAAACAATTCAATAAGTCCTGTCGAAAGAACTGTTATGATTAAAATTGCTAAAAGATATTGAAGATCTCCGAGGTAAAAAGTCAAATCAATTAAAAAAGTGGAAACCGCACCAACTAAAAAAATAGGAGCTGAATTTTTTCGCTTGACAAGATTATAATACTCGTATGTTGCGAGAATTGATATAATTAAAACAAAAGCAAGGAATAGAAGTTTTCCATATATCGTTATAAAAAGTATCAAAGGAATGCCGATAAAAGCAACGATAAGGCGAGTTGTTAAGTTGCTCAATTTTTCACTCTATTTTTATTCATAAAAATTTTCATCTTGATATCTAAGATCTTCAATTATTCGCAGAGCTATTTCTTTTTTACTTTTTGGAACAAGCACCTTAACAACTCCGAATCCAATCGTTGTATAGTAAGCGTGATCTTTTGTCGAGAAGACAACGCATGGAATGCCAGCACTTTCGATGTTTGCTTTTAACATTTCAGCTTCATATTCATATTGGGTAGTATAAACAACAATCCAATCCTCATCGTATTGGCGATGGTTTCCTTCTTTACAGTAGATTTTCCCATTGACTTCAACAGAACACTCGCTACATACAGGTTTACCGCAAACAACGCAGATTCCAACGGCGGGTCTATCAAAATGTTCATCGCATTCAATTTCATCTTCGGGTTCAAAGATTCGTGTGATGAAAATTTTCCCACATTCTGGGCAATAGGGAAGACCTGGTTCTATTTCGGAACCGCAGTAGATGCAGATTTCAGGTT
Source organism: Candidatus Kryptonium sp. (assembly GCA_039630395.1). Classification (GTDB taxonomy): domain Bacteria; phylum Bacteroidota; class Ignavibacteria; order Kryptoniales; family Kryptoniaceae; genus Kryptonium. The sequence continues at coordinate 11,235 of JBCNVC010000041.1, forward strand.
TTTCCTCAATTAAATTTATGTTGCAATCTGGGCAAGTATCTACACCATCAGGATATGTGAAACCGCAAAGTGGGCATTTCGGCATTTTAATTTTCGGATTTAATTTTGTTTAAGTGTATAACTTCAAAAGCATAAATTGAACCAACGAAAATCGCTATTGAGAAAAATGCCATCATCGGCAAAAGTGAAGTTTGAACAGTGATAATTCCTTCCTTTCCAAAGGCGTAATAAAAATAAGCAGCGCTGAAATTATTAATAAAATGTGCAATCATTGAAAGATATATACTGCCGGATTTGTAAACCAAATATCCAAAATAAACTCCAAGCGCTATAAGCGGTATAAAACTAAAAGGGTTTATGTGATACATTGCGAAGATCGCTCCTGTTATCACGAAGCCAAGTTTATAATTGCTCGCTTTTGATATGTTGTATTGCACGAGTCCCCTGAAAAGAAGCTCTTCACACACAGCTGGAGTAAACGCAACGACGAGAACAACAAATGCGAACTCAATCGGTGATCTCGCAGATATTAAAATTGAATAAGTTTGTTCCATCATCTTGCGCAATGTTTCAAAAATGGGAGAGAGTTTCTCAACTGGTAGCAAAATATCTTGAATGTAGAGGTAGATCTGAGCTATATTTTGAAGGGATAAAGTCCCAATTATTGTGAGGATTATTTCAGGTAAAGTTGGTGTTTTAATTTTGAAAATTTCTTTGTATTTAGTTTCCTGCCATCGTGCAAAGAGCAGAGTCGGGACGAGAATAAACATAAATTGCGAAAACATGGTTATCAACCTAAAGCCTTGGACATTTTTTTTGTCAAGTTCTCCGAATAAAAGAAGAGCAAGACCAGCGCCAAAAAATTGATAAAGGACAAATACAGTTCCAAGCGCAATCAACGCCATCGTTATTGGAGATGACTTAAGCGAGCTTTTAGGTTGAATTTTTTCTTGTTCAAAGTTTTCGTCCATGATTTAGCTTAGATTTTACTTTTTATCATTGCAACAAGAAGAGGGATCATAATCTCGTGATGTCCTGTTATCATGAAACCTTGTCCGCCACCTTGAGTTGGACGCTGAACGACATTAACTGTTGGTCGGTAATGTCGTAGCATGTCAAAATTTGCAGTTGTAAAACCAAATGCATTGTATCCAAGATTACGGACAACCGTTAAAGCCTTCAAGAAAACCTCTGGCATTATAACTGCTGAACCGATGTTGACAACAACGCTTTCAGAGTCAAGATTTTTCAAAACATTGCACAGAGTTTTGAAATCACGAAAACTCATCTCGCCAGTGACTGCACCATTCATCGTCGGTTGTTGATGAACGATATCTGTCCCAATAGCTGCGTGAACTGTAACAGGTATATTCAAGTTATAAAATGAAGCAAGAACACTATAATCTTTATTTGGGGCGTTGATATCATTTAGCTCTTTCCCAAGTGCTTCGCCATAACCAAGGTCTGAAGTTTTATAGTAGCGTTCAAGTGTGAGATTTATGAAATCACCTGTTTCTTTCGCCATTCCAAATGTTCCGTCCATAATGTTTTCCGCTACATCCTCGGAGGTTTGTCCAAAAAGAGCAGTTTCAATATCATGTATGGCGGTTGCGCTATTCATAGCGAGAGCTTTTAGAACTCCTAACCTCCCGAGTTCAATCAAGAGTGGAGCAAGTCCAACTTTTATGACATGGGCTCCTATTAGGAAAATCACAAGTTTATTTTTCCTATATGCGTTTACGATTTTATCAACAAGAATTTTTAGATCTTTTGCAACAAGTATTTCTGGAAGTGAGTCAATAAAATCAATGAAACTTTGCGTTTTCGGATCAAATATCTTTGCAAATTCTGCTGTGTTAACTTTGCTTTTTCTATTCTTGATCGAGATCGTCTTAACCTTTGAAAGGTCAATTTTTTCATATTTTGATTTCATCAATCTATCTTAGCATTTATCTTTTCAACACCTTCAAAATATCTAAGTTCTCCGTCTATGTCCCCGATAGGTATTTCAGCGCTCATTTTTACGGGAATTTTCTTATCATCGTTCGTTATCCATAGCAAAAATCTACCTTTGGCTTTAAAAAGTCCGCCTTCCACTATAAGAGGTTCAACCACGACGCATTTGAAAGTGCCTGCTTTAACTTTCACGGTTTGCTCACCAAGATATTTTATCTCAAGAGGATATGTTTTGTTTCTGTAAAAATTCTCAAGTTTCATTCTGTCGCCGGGCTTTTTGTCGGAATAGTCTTGCGTTCTTGCGTAGTAAAAAGCAGAGAAAACATCTTGTGCGTATCTCGGAATTGGGAAAACGCCTTCGGATGTTTTCGCAATTAAATTGACATGATCAAATTCAGCGTAAAAATCTCGTTTGTATCCTCCTTCCCTTATGCGCTGTTCAAATCTCCAAGGGAAAATTCCATCAACATCAATCAAACTCTCATATTTATCTTCAACTTTATAAAACACAGAAAAGAATGGCAATGACCAAACTCTAAAGACGGCACGATAACATTTACGACCATTATAATCAACTATCTCTGGAATTGAAATCTCGGCTTCGCCAACTTTGATAAACTTATATTTAACATCGTAAAGAAGTCGTTCTCCAACTTTGAAAGCGTTGTGCTCAATTTTCCTAATGTTGAGTTCAGATGACTTTTCAATGAAGTTTTGTTTAAGAGCTCCGAAAATAAACAGGGCTAAAATCAAAAAAACTTTCTTAAACATCAACCTTCATTTTTTCTTTTATTGCTTTTACAACATCATCTATTTTTATCATATCCATGCAGTCAAAGAAAGGGCATTTCTTACCGATACATTTTTTACACTCAAATGAAACATTTGGTTTAAAAATGAGTTTATCTTCCGTGTAAGGACCCCATCGCCTTGGACTCATTACTTTTATGGGAGCATAAAATCCAACGACAGGTGTCCCGAGAACGCTCGCTATGTGAATTGGTCCCGTTGAATTTGAGATAAAAAGCGAAGCATTTTTTATAAGTGCAGAAAGCTCCTTCAAATTCAAAAGACCGGCGAAGTTGAAAACATTTTTTAAACCATCACTGACAAAATTCACAAGTTCTTTTTCGGATTCACTTCCAGTTAAAATAATTTTAAATCCTTCATCAACGAGTTTTTTAGCAAGCTCCCTAAATTTTTCTGGTTTTAAATCGCGCGCTGATCCTTTGCTTCCAGGATGAATCACGATATAACTTCCAGCTGCTATGTTCCTTTCGGTTAAAAGTTTTTTTACATTTTCAAATGCTTGATCAGGAATGTGAATGTCAAATTTGATTTCCTTAATGCTTACACCAATTGCCTTGATTAAGTTTAGATTATATTCAACTTCATGTTTCTCTGCGTATTTTCTATGTTCAAAAACCCTTTTGTTAAAAAGAAATGAAAATGCTCTGTAGCCAGTCCCAACTCTTACTGGAACACGCGCAAGCCATAATGCGAGAGCAATTTTGAAAACTGGAAAAACAACTACCGCAAGATCAAAATTTTTTTGCTTTATCCTTTTCGCAAGTTTAAAAACGCTCTCATTGACATCGTAAATCATTATTTCATCTATTGCTCTATGTCCTTCAAGGATTTCGGAAGTATATTGGCTTGCGAGGAATGTGACTCGCGCGTTGAAGAATTCTTTTAAGGCATTCACGACCGGCAATGTTAATACAACATCTCCAATTTTGTCAGTTCGGCAAACAAGTATGTTGGTTGCGTTTAATTTTTGCAATTCTTATGTTTGTAGATTTTTTTCACTTGATAAAATATAAGTTAAGTGCTATTAAAAAACAATTCTGTTTTTAGCTTGACAAGTGAATGTAGGTGGATTGTAAATATGGCGTGTGGCTATTTTTATTGTTTGCGATGGTTTCTAAAACGAGCGTTTTGGGGATTTTCGCTCTGATTTGAAGTGATTTTATCTTGATTTTGTTTTTTGAAATTAATATCTTAACTATCGAGTGAAAATTTGTTAAAAATTGTGGAGGTGAGATGCATAAAAGGTTTTTACTGATTATTATTTTTCTTTATGGTTGTGCTGTGAAGGAAGCAACAATTAAAGAAATTCGCACTTCAAATCCAGCAGATACATCCAATGTTTGTGCACTTGTTGACTCAACCTCCATGATTAGCCCTGATACTTCTAATAATTTATCTCGCGGACAAAAAGAACTTTTAAAGAACGATATTTTGATTTATGATTCCCTGACGACCGCGAAATTGTTAACCGAGATAAAAAATGATTATGATCTCGCTCTCAAGTATATACAACAGGGGGATACGATATCTGCGCTTGATATAATACGTTCGGCTGTGGAGAAACTTGATGAGGTTTCAAGAACGAGTGAGATTGAGCTTAACAAGGATTTTGAAAGCATAAGTGCGAATGTGCTTCTTCTTTATCAGAAGTATGTTTCAAAATTTGATTCACTTTTTCAAGAAACTTCTCTGCAGGAATATATCTCA
>JBCNVC010000410.1:0-601 GCA_039630395.1 Candidatus Kryptonium sp.
TCATAAGCAAAATTGTCGGAAGGAGAAAAGCGGAGAGGGTGGGATTCGAACCCACGAGCCCGCTTTTTGGCGGGCTACACGCTCTCCAGGCGTGCGCCTTCATCCACTCGGCCACCTCTCCAAACAAAACTCACTTTAAAATATAAATTCTATCACTAAAAAAATCAAACAATCCCTCTCTCCACACAATGTAGAGAGAGGGACAAGGAGTTAAATCATCACTTCATCAAAATCATCTTCTTAACACTAACAAAATTATTCGCTCTCAACCTATAAAAATATATCCCGCTTGGCATCCCGCTAAAATCAACCTCAACACTATAATAACCTGCCTCCAATCTTTTGTTTAACAACTCAGCTATCCTTTCTCCCCGCAAACTAAACAACTCAAGCTTTACTTCACATTCCACAGGTATTCCAAACTCTATCACCGTCACAGGATTAAATGGATTAGGATAATTCTGATACAAAACAAATCTACTCGATACTTCACCCGCTACAACCTCTACTACCTTATCTATCTCCCTCTCTCCAAACAAACCAACTGCCCCTATCTTGTAATAATACTTCTTTCCAACATCAACCGAATTATCTTCCCATC
>JBCNVC010000411.1:0-601 GCA_039630395.1 Candidatus Kryptonium sp.
CCATGTGGGATATAAAGCTGATCCGCAATCACCGCATTATAGAGAAGACTGGAAGTTTCATCTGAACCATGTGGGATATAAAGTAGTCTTTTTTTTCATCTTTAGATTCTATGAATCTAGTTTCATCTGAACCATGTGGGATATAAAGGTGTTTGATAGAATAGGAGGAGTGGGTGGAGGAAGGTTTCATCTGAACCATGTGGGATATAAAGACAACAAGAGAGGAGTTGTTGTGGTTTTTGAGAAAGGTTTCATCTGAACCATGTGGGATATAAAGCCTCACTAAACCTGCGTAACAAACTCTCCCTTACTCGGTTTCATCTGAACCATGTGGGATATAAAGTGCCTCAAGTTTGTTTTGTAGCTCACTTATTAGCTGCGTTTCATCTGAACCATGTGGGATATAAAGTTTGAGTGTGAAGTAGAGTTTGTGGAGCCTGTTAAAGTTTCATCTGAACCATGTGGGATATAAAGCAAATTTTCAGTTGCCAGGTGCGGTTAATCAGGCTAGTTTCATCTGAACCATGTGGGATATAAAGTTAAGTTTGGTAGCAGATTATATTGGTTTGATGCAGGGAGGTTTCATCTGAACCATGTGGGA
>JBCNVC010000412.1:0-600 GCA_039630395.1 Candidatus Kryptonium sp.
CCCCTCCTCATCTACAGATATAAACGCAACTTTGTTTCTCTTCCCTTCTTTTACGTGTCTGTCTATACAGTTGTATGTTATGTTTGTCTTACCACCTATAAACCACTTAGCATAAGGATAGTCCCACTCTAAGACTTTTTCAAATTTTTCAAACCAGAAAAGCTCCTGGGCTATACTGGCATAAAACTCTTCTCTGTTCTCTATAGACTTCCTGTAGAGCTCCTCATAATCTCTAATCCAAGCCTGCTCAACTATTTCTGCCGGAGGGTTAAACTTCTCTTCAACCTTCAAAAGCAAATCTGACTTCTCCATCTCTAGCCTCCTCTAAAACATAGTTTTATTTCAAAAAATAAAACAGCATTTTAGCAAAAATGATTTAACTGTCAAATCTATAGTAAAAATAAAACGCTGTTTTATTTTACACTTTAAAATTAAAGAAACACTCCAATTTTTATTCTCTTTTTTACTTAATAAAAAAATAAAACACTGTTTTATTTTACATTTTACAGCTAATTAGATTATGTTAAATTTTGTTAACACAAATCTCTTTACTATTATAAGTTTTTGATTAATAAATATTTTTCAATGAATATTGTATAA
>JBCNVC010000413.1:0-594 GCA_039630395.1 Candidatus Kryptonium sp.
GGTTTTGACTATCCAAGTTGCCATTTTTAACCTCTTCATTTTGTTTTTGTTTAAATATAGCAAAAAATTTGTGCAAACATTTGCACTCAAAGGTTTAAATAAGCCTCGCACTTATTTTCGTTTTCTGAAAACCAGAAAAATAATTTACCATCAATTTTCCCGCCCTCAACCAAAAAATCAACTTCAATACTATCAGGCTTCTTTTCGTATTCAACCACAATTCCCTTACCAACCTTCTTAACCTCGCCCTCCTTTATCTCTGTCTCATAAACTACCTTCATCAACGGCTCGGGCTCAATATCCTTAATAACCACCTCGCCCTCAAAAGTCGGCTTCAACTCAAAGATAAATACAAAATTTTTGCCTTTGGATACAATAACCTTGTTTCCATCATAATTTACCGTAGCTCTTGCTGGATTTACGAACTTGTAAAAATAACCCACCCCCTCCACATAAACCTTCTCAATACAGCCTTCATCAACATATATTTTAACATTTCTTTTGTAAGCCTCGGCTAACACATAAAGGTTTTCGGAGATTTTGTAAGTGGCATCTGGCTCAAAAACTAATTCAGAAGCGGTTTTCAAAGCCTCC
>JBCNVC010000414.1:0-592 GCA_039630395.1 Candidatus Kryptonium sp.
GTTTCAATCCCTCACAGGTTCGATTCAAACCTACTTTGTTGCGCGTGCGCCCAGATTTTTTGTTGATGTTTCAATCCCTCACAGGTTCGATTCAAACTGAAAAAAATCTATCCCTCCTTTTCAGCCAATCAGGGTTTCAATCCCTCACAGGTTCGATTCAAACAGATTGCAATCAAAAACGCCACAGATATTGAGAAACTGTTTCAATCCCTCACAGGTACGATTCAAACTTATTTTGTTATTTTATTTATTGTAAATGGAAAAATGTTTCAATCCCTCACAGGTTCGATTCAAACTTTTCCATTTGGTAGGTCATTTTACTTTTCCGTGCAAAGTTTCAATCCCTCACAGGTTCGATTCAAACCCGCCCTTGCACCCATATTGGCAAGGGTGGAGTTTGTGTTTCAATCCCTCACAGGTTCGATTCAAACGATCAACAAGGAAATCAAGTGGATGATTTTTCAACACGTTTCAATCCCTCACAGGTTCGATTCAAACTCCAGTTGGAGAGGAAAGTAGGTCAAGAATTCTACAGTTTCAATCCCTCACAGGTTCGATTCAAACTAATAAGGCTCTTTTTAACAGGTTCCGC
>JBCNVC010000415.1:0-591 GCA_039630395.1 Candidatus Kryptonium sp.
GCAAATTCTCCTATCTATAAACTTGCTGGGGCTTCTTTTTTAATATGGCGTTTTATACATGAAGATTTTTATGCAAAGGTAAATGAAATAATACTTTCAAACTTGAACTTAAACGAGAAAGTTCAACATCTTGTGAATTTATTTCGTGTTAAGTCCGAAGGTTATTGGGAAAATAGGTATAACTTCGGACGTGGTCGCAACATTAAAACTGGTTATGTTATCGGAACGCTAAAATCCAAAGAGATAATTGTGAACGCAATTTTACCGATAATGCTTACTTTTTCAAGGATTTTCAGAAATAGCGAGATTGAGAGAAAGGTAATTGATATTTACAAAAACTTCCCCAATCTTTCTGGGAATTGGATAATTACAAAGCTTAACGAGGAGCTTTTCGGAGATAAGGTTGATTTGGCAGAGACAGGATTAACTCATCAAGGGGGAATTCAACTTTACAAATTTTATTGCTCTAATTCACTTTGCAATGTCTGTGCTATAGGGAATAAAATTTTCCTTTGAAACTATTTTATCCTGCTAATAAAACTTTGGACTTTCTTTTCAAGTTCTTCATTCCCGATCAATTTCGCGAATGCA
>JBCNVC010000416.1:0-310 GCA_039630395.1 Candidatus Kryptonium sp.
TAATTTGTCAGGATATGACTATGAAACTGGTTATTAGTATCTCATACTCTATGTTCTTGCCGTACTTATCCTTAAAGGAGTCCACGGTCTCTGTCACCTTCCCCTGCTGTTTTGCATCCTTTAGCTCAAAGATGTAATTGAGCGTTCCTTTAAAACCTGAGCACCTTTGCCTGCCTGCCTCCCACAAGCAGTTCTTCTGAAGGTCGTAAGAACCACCGCTGTAGCTCACACCAAGCTCCCTTATAGCCTTATCCACATTTCCCAGCATGTTCAGAACATCCCCTTCTCTCTGGGATGTTGAAGTAAGGCT
>JBCNVC010000416.1:320-590 GCA_039630395.1 Candidatus Kryptonium sp.
TTACCTCAAGCCTTAGACTATCAGGCTGTAACCTTACGGACTCCTCTATGTCGAGCAGTATGTAAGCTGTGTTCTCCTTACCCTCCTGGGCTTTCAGGTTCAGTGGAAAAAGCAGGAAAAGTATCGTAAAAAGGCTAATCCCAATCATCGTGACCCCTCCAGAGGATATTATAATTTTCAAAGTGGAGGCATTCTAATGGTAAAAGAAATGCTCAAAGAAAAAGCCGGCTTCCTGCTGTCTAACCTACTCTCTCAGGGTGGTCAGTATGG
>JBCNVC010000417.1:0-590 GCA_039630395.1 Candidatus Kryptonium sp.
ATGTAGCAATTCTTACATATCCGGAGGTACCTTTCCACACAAGAAGAGAAATGTATCGCATGGGGACCATATTAGGTATGTAAGTCGCAATTCTTACATATCCGGAGGTACCTTTCCACAAAAAATTAGCAAACCAAATACCGGAGATTAAAGGTAAAAAAACAGTCGCAATTCTTACATATCCGGAGGTACCTTTCCACTGATATGAAAGTAGTTGTTATTGAGAGCTCTTATTTTGGTCGCAATTCTTACATATCCGGAGGTACCTTTCCACCAAAAAGATGGTTCCTGTAGCCGACATCCTAAAGCTCGGTCGCAATTCTTACATATCCGGAGGTACCTTTCCACCATTGCTCCGTTATTTAGATGATCCAGAGCTACAAAGTCGCAATTCTTACATATCCGGAGGTACCTTTCCACCGATTTGGGAAGGCGATGACTTTTTCTACGTGCAGTATCCAAAGAGTCGCAATTCTTACATATCCGGAGGTACCTTTCCACCATCTACAGCAAAAAAAATGTGTTAAACTTACAGGTCGCAATTCTTACATATCCGGAGGTACCTTTCCACATAAAGAACAGGTGAAGTA
>JBCNVC010000418.1:0-589 GCA_039630395.1 Candidatus Kryptonium sp.
AATCTAACATAAACATCGTAATTTGTCAGGATATGACTATGAAACTGGTTATTAGTATCTCATACTCACCCGTATGCCTCACCGAGATGCTCTTTGTAGGTTTTAAGGTGCTTTTCCCCTTTCTTCTTCTTTATCTGATTCTTTCTGTGCTCCTCGTAGGGCATGGAACAACTAAACAAAAAGTGTTGTTAGAGACCTTGTTTTACTGCATCTTATCCTGCTTTTTTCTATCACTGTTTTTTCTTACCTATGTAAACGGAAGACTTGACAGCTCTGAGCCAGTTCAGAAATTGGATAGGATTGAGTCAAAATACCGTAGCTATAAACGCGGACCAAGAATAACCCTGGAGGAATTACATCAGGATAAACCCCTGTGTCCCGGCTTTAATGTGTCAGAAGAGTTTTATGAGAGGGCTTATAAGGGTGCAAAGGTAGAATACTGGATAAAGGAGGGCTTCCTTGGTGTGGAATGGCTCTACAAGGGTCTAAGGCTTGTAGAGTGAAGGGTGGTCACCTTCATATAACAAAAACAGCCTGATTCGCAATTTTGATTTGTTCAGATGTCTGAGAACCTTAAATTTAAGCTTTA
>JBCNVC010000419.1:0-585 GCA_039630395.1 Candidatus Kryptonium sp.
CCGGTTTGAATCGAACCTGTGAGGGATTGAAACAGTTCACCGAAATATTGATCAAATTTTTTCCTTTGTTTGAGTTTGAATCGAACCTGTGAGGGATTGAAACAAATTTGTTTTTAATTTGTGATTTGCTCACTTAAAGTTTGAATCGAACCTGTGAGGGATTGAAACATAGCAACAACTTTGATATCTTTTTCCTTTACATATTTGTTTGAATCGAACCTGTGAGGGATTGAAACTCTTCTCCTGGGATCACCCCCAGGAGAAGGTGCTTCTGTTTGAATCGAACCTGTGAGGGATTGAAACATGGCATTTGCTTTTTCAATACTCGTTATTGCTGGAGTTTGAATCGAACCTGTGAGGGATTGAAACGAGCTTTTTAAATAACACATCATTAATAACATCAAGAGTTTGAATCGAACCTGTGAGGGATTGAAACATTTGTTTTGGTTGCGCTCGTGCCTGCTGATGGAATGTTTGAATCGAACCTGTGAGGGATTGAAACCAAAAATCAAGCGAGGGTTTAAAGAAATCAAAACTAGTTTGAATCGAACCTGTGAGGGATTGAAACCCGCGAAAGCCTGCATA
>JBCNVC010000042.1:0-748 GCA_039630395.1 Candidatus Kryptonium sp.
GTTAACTTTTCAAAAAGATAAATTTTATTATAATGTCCGCAAAGTTTTTTATCTATGGAGCTGGTTTAGTTTTACTAACTTCCTGTTTTCAAATCGTTGGACAGAAACCACAACAAGTTGAAGATATATATCTACCGGACGGCGATAATGTTAGCGTAAGCGTTTGGATTGATAATCTTGAAATTCCATGGTCTCTTGTTTTTCTTCCAGATGGAAGAGCCCTTGTAAGTGAAAGACCAGGTAGAATAAGACTTATTGAGAATGATAATCTCGTTTCTGAACCATATATGATTATTGATGTAAGACATTCTGGGGAAGGTGGATTGATGGGGCTTGCGGTTCATCCTGATTTCCCTAAAAAACCGTATATCTATGCAATGTATACTTACGAAAATAAGGATGGAAAAGTTTTCAACAGAGTCATAAGAATAAGAGATAACGGGAAAAAGGGAATTTTTGATAAAGTTATAATTGATAGTATACTTGGTGCAAGATTTCACAATGGGGGGAGAATAAAATTCGGACCTGATAAAATGCTTTATATAACAACTGGAGAGATTTTCAAAGGTGAACTTGCGCAAGATTTAAATTCACTTAATGGTAAGATTTTAAGATTGACACCAGATGGAGAAATTCCCAAAGATAATCCTTTCCCAAATTCTCCGATTTATTCATATGGGCACAGAAATCCACAAGGTTTGGCATGGCATCCTGAAACAGGGGATCTTTTTGAATCTGAGCATGGACA
>JBCNVC010000042.1:758-15267 GCA_039630395.1 Candidatus Kryptonium sp.
GTTGAAAAAAATTACATTGATCCCATCGTTGTCTGGAAAGACGCAACCCCACCAGCTGGAATGACTTTTTATAAGGGTGATCTATTTGTCGCAACTTTAAGAAGCGAAGCGTTGATAAGGATTAAACTTCAAAAATCAGGCATGTCATACAAGGTTATAAGAATTGAAAGATGGTTTGCTTTTGACGGAAGAAAAGGAAAGTTTGGAAGACTGAGGGATGTCGTAGAAGGTCCGGATGGAAATCTTTATATCTTAACAAGCAATAGAGACGGGCGTGGAAATCCACAACCAGGCGATGATAAAATTTACAAAATCGTCTTTAGGAAATAATTTTCATCAAATTAATCACTCTTAACTGTGGATTGAAACCAGTTCTGAAATATGAAAAATTACTTAAATTTTACAACAACCATTGTCATATCATCTGATTGTTCTATGCCCTGTGCATAAGTGTTTATGAATTTATTGATCGCGCTCCCGATTTTATTAGCAGTCAATCTTTGATGTGTTTTAACTAATTTAATTATTTCATCAATTCCAATTTCAATTCCGAATTTATTCTTTATCTCGATGATCCCATCAGTGTAGAGGAAAATTACATCTCCTGGTTTAAGTTTGACCTTTTCTGATTTGTATTTGCTTTCAAACACACCAAGGACGGTTCCTCCTTTATCAAGAAATTTTATTTCACCGTTGCTTAACAAAAATGGAGGATTATGTCCGGCGTTTACATATTCAATTGTGTAATTTCTTAAATTAATTTTGCATATGAAAAGTGTTATAAATTCGTCGGCGGGTGTGTTTTGGATGGAAACCTTATTGAGCAAATTAACAATTTTTCTAACATCATTAGTAAAGATTAAAATGCTTTTGAGCGAAGCCTGAAGGTTAGACATCAGAAGTGCCGAGGACAAACCTTTTCCGCACACATCTGCGATGACAATTATAAATTCGTCTTTATTTATCTTAATCACATCGTAGTAATCACCGCCGACAATCTTTGATGGAATTGTTAAGGCGTATATCTCAAATCTTCCGTCATTTGGAAGCTCGGAGGGGAGAAGTTTTTTCTGTATCTCATAAGCGAGTTTGATATCATATTCAAAATTTAACATTTTTAAGTTTTCAACTGCGTTTATAAAAGAAGTGAAAAATGATTTTATTAAATCTATCTTTTCAATTTCAAAATTCTTATAACCTTTTGAGCCAAGCAACAATATGTAATTTCTTCCCGTGTTCCCTGGGTTTTGAACTATGACTAAACGAAAATTTGGATGATGTGTCAAGATGCTGGAACTCTTTAAACGCAAAATTTTTTTGATAAGTTCAAATTTAAAAGATTTATTTTCGGGAAAAGAGAAAATTTTCATCGTTTCATTTTCAATCCTTGCAACAATAACGCTATCAATTTTAAAATGCCCCATTAAAATAAGAGCAAAAGATGTGAAGATTTCTTCCTCACTCTTTTTTAAAAAGATGCTCTGTATAAATTCATTAAGCGTGGTTAAATTGAATATGCTTTTTCGTAGCTCAATAAGCGAAAAAATGTTTTTGAGTGAAATCGCTGTTAAGTTTAAAACGAAATTTATATAATCAATTTCCGACTTTGTAAAATTTTTCTCTCTCGTTTTGATAAAGATTAAACCGAAAATTTGCTCATTTTGCTTTTTTTGAACTTGAGATAATCTAACTTGAAAAAGGTAATTAAATCCATTGCTTTTGATAAAATTTTTCAATTTGTGGTTAAAATTTTTAATTGTAGCGGTTTTTAATTTAATTAAGTTCAACGGCGCTAATGAACGGCTGAAACTAAGTTCATTTACGGTTTTAACCCCATTTGAGTAAATGAGCTTGAATTTACCACCGGATGATAAGATAAAACCCGCAACTTTGTTTATTTTTAGTTTACCCATGAGGGAAAGAATTGAAACCTTTAATATCTCATCAGGATTGCTTAAATCGCTGAGCGTCTTTCCAAGGTTGAAAACTGAGTCAAGCGTGAAGATGGCTTCTGTTTTTTTCATCTTCTTGTTTTAGATGCTTTGTTAAAATGACCACATTTTTACCACGCTTTCGTGTGTAAATCACTTCATCCATAAATTGATAGATTATGAACATCCCAAGTTTTCCTTTCTTAACTTTCCCAGTCCTTTTATATTTTTTAATTGGGTGTTCAACTTTTATTTTTTTGGGGTCAAATGGAACACCGTCATATGAGACAACGATGATAAATTTATTGTCACTAGATTTGAGTTCAATTTTAATTTTTCCATTTGGTTTATTTTGATATGAATGCTTGATTGAATTTGTGCATACTTCGTCAACTGCAAGAATTATTTTCTCCGTTTCAATTTCGTTGAATCCAAACCTCTTTGCGTTTTCGCGCACAAACTCTCGGACAAGCTTTAGATTTTTCAGATCGCTTGTGATAATTAAATTTTTATTTTTTACTTTTTCTAACATTTTTGCCCTTTGCTTTTTCAAAAGATTTTATCGCTTCATTTTCATCGTTCAAGACATCAAAGATGTGTTTAAAACCAAGAAGTTCAAAGATTTCATCTATCTTTTCCGAAAGACAGCAAAATTTTATATCTCCACCGTTTCTTCTGACCTCATCTACAAAAGCCATGAAAACTCCGAAACCTGCACTGCTTATATAGGATAAATTTTTCATATTCACGATGATTTTATAAATCCCACTTTCAACGATTTCTTTCATTTTCTCTTCAAATTCAAGAGAAGTGTAGGCGTCAAGATAACCCTTCATTTTTAAAATAGTAACCGAATTCCTATGTTCAATTTTCACCTCAAAATTTTTCTCTTTAGATTTTTTCCCCATCTTTTTTCTCCGCTAATTTTTCCATTTAACTGCAAGTATTGTTATATCATCAATTTGCTTCATTTCACCTTGATATTTTGTAACTTCTTTAAAAATTGATTGTACGAGCTCGCTTGCGCATTTTTCAGCGTTACTGATTATAAGATTTTCAAGTCGTCTATATCCAAATTCTTCGTTTTCCTCATTCATTGCTTCAATTATACCATCGCTATAAAACAGGATTAAATCATTCTTTCCAATTTTTAATTTAACAGGTTTAAGCGATTTACGAAATAGAGCGCTCGGCATAAGACCAATTCCAGCACCAGGGATCTTAAGTAGTTTAATTCTTCGGGTTTTAACTAAAATTGGTGGAAGATGTCCGGCTCTTGCGAGGTGGACAATATCTTTCCTCAAATCAAAATAAGCATAAACAAGAGTTATAAAAAATTTCTTATCAATATGTCCGTAAATTGTCTCGTTTGCTTTGACGAGAAAATCAAATGGAGCTGGATATATTTTTGCAAGGGATTGAAAAATCCCTTTTATTTCAGCCATATAAAATGCTGCTGATATACCTTTGCCAGAAACATCGGCAATTATTACGGATATATTTCCATCATCATGAAAGACAAAATCGTAGTAATCGCCCCCGACCTCAAATGCGGGGACGGACAAAGCCGCGATTTCAAATTTTTCTGATTCAGGTAAAACCTTGGGCAGAAGTTTTTTCTGCATTTGTCTTGCAAGTTCAAACTCCCTGGCAAGTCGCTCTTTCTCAATAGATTCTTGAATTAACATTGAGTTTTCAACACCAATTGCAATTTGATCAGCAAAAGCCAGAGCAAGGTTTACTTCATCTTGAATGAAATTTTGATTTTCCTTCAAAAGATATAAGTAGCCTGATATCTTACCGTGAGATATTAAAGGAGCCATCAAGATAGTTTTATTGTTAAAATTTTCAATGTGAAAATTTGGGGGATATAACGAAGTTAGATATCCGTCTTTAATTGAGGCAATTTTGCCCATTAGATTTAGCATTTCGCTTTCTTCAATTCCTGATATTCCATAAATCCTGTCTTGACCATATATTTTAAGTTCAACCCAACCAGATTTTGAGTTTGTTATCTCCATTGCTATTTTGACGGCAGTTTCCGTGAACTCTTTTATGTCAAGAACTTGAGCGACGAGTTTACCGATGTTTTGGAGCGTTGAAAGCTCCGCGATTTTTCTTTCGTAAATTTCACCTGTTGGAAGATGAAAAATTGTGCTACCAAAGACGAAGAAAAAGTAAATTATTAAAAAGGGTTGTAAATAGAAGTGCACAAACGAAAAGAAAAGTGGTGAATAGTATCTCATTCCCTCCGCACTGCTACCAGTGATAAATGGGCTTTGAAGTAAAAACGATAAAACGATCACAAAAAAGGAGAAAAGTAAGATCTTATATTTGTCATTTTTTGATAAACTTATTATCCAAGGAATTCTAAAAGAAACCCACATAAACAGGATCAGTTGAAATATTAGACTTAGCTGTGATAGCAACCCAGGGAGGTCAAGAACTTCGCGCGCAAATTCGGCGATTACGAAATATAAAAGAGTTATGGCAAATTTTACCTTTGCTTCCCGATTTCGCTCGTGAAAGAAAATTTTAAGAAAGATCGAGAAAGAAATTGAGATCAGGAAGATGTAAATTAAATTATGGATATTACTTGCAAGAATATCAGAGAAAGAAAGTAATGTCGAGGACTCGCCTTCCCTTTGGATGTTGATTATGTTCTTAAAAGCAAATGAAATCCCAACGAGTGGAAAAAGAAAAATTGAAATAAATTTTGTCCCATCAACTGGATTATTTTCAAATTTTTTCGCAAACGGTTGAACTATTAAAATTAAAGTTATCAACAATGCAGAAAACAAAATGTTTGAAGCAAACTCAAGCGCTGGAAAAGGGAAAATTTTTTTAACAAGGGTTATAACCAAAAGTATAAATGCAAATCCAAGCGCAAGTAAAATCTGACCGAAGGAGAATATTTTTGAATTTTGATCATTCATCTAATTAGCGAAACTTTACGAACGGTTCTATATTTGGGTGTTTCAAGTTTGCAAAAATAAATTCCGCTGGGCAAATTTCTTCCGTAGTCATCAGTCCCGTCCCACAAAATTCTGAAATCTCTTACAGGTTGTGGGAAATATCTATCAACAAGCGTCTTAACTTTCTGTCCAAGCAAATTGTAAATTGAGACATTAACCTGCGCTGGCTCTGGTAAACTGAGAAGAAAGGCGGTTTGAAAGTTAAATGGATTTGGGAAATTGGGGGAGAGATAAAAATCTTTTGGTGGTTCAACACCAAAATTTTTCGTCAATAAGTTAGATTTATTTTCGTTGTCAATTACATAGATTGTAATGGTTGAAGGTAAAACAGCAAGAGTTGTGGAGTATTTATTTTCTGATATAGGTTTCATTGGGATCTTTTGATTATTTGCGATTAGTGAAACTTCTTTAATTCCGCTTCTTGATAAAGCATAAACTGAGATTTCATATCCGTTTACGCTTTGCTTTATTTCTGGAAAATTACTTATAATTGGTCCATGATAGAGAGCTGCCGAAAGACCATTCACGATTCCCCAACCGTAATCGTTATTTGGATTATTTGCGTGGCTGGATGTATTTCGTATTGCGTCTCTTACTTCAAATGAACTTAATCCTGGACGAGTTGAGAGAATTAAAGCAGCTATTCCAGCGACAATCGGACATGAAAGCGATGTTCCAGAAGCGTATACATAACTGTTTCTCGAACTCGTTGAGGCACCAAAGACAGAAACTCCAAGAGCACATACATCAGGTTTTATTCTACCATCATAAGTTGGACCCATTGAGCTAAAACTTGCGATCCTACGAAGTGAATCAACTGCGCCAACTGCGATCACATATTTCCCATCAGCTGGTGCAACTATGTATCTCCAATATGTGTTTCTTTCATTTCCAGCGGAATTTACAACTACGATCCCTTTTTGAAAAGCTATATCTGCTGCTTTCGTTATTTTGGCAGTGTTTCCATCCATATCTTGATAGGTGTACCAATCAATATATCCAAGGGAACTTGAGACGACATCAACGCCAAGTGAGTCCATCCATTCAATTGCTCTCACCCAGTTATCTTCCTCAACAGGTGTTTCACTTCTCATATCTTCGGTTTTTGCCAGCACGAATTTAGCTCCTGGTGCAACCCCGTAAAGTTTCCCTTCCTTTTTGCCGCCGAGAACGGAAAGCGTCAATGTCCCGTGGAAATCTTGATTTGGTGAATCTTGTGGTTGATTTGCGGTTATTGTATCGTTAAAAATAAAATCATACTGTGCTACAACTTGAATTTCTTCAAGTGATTCATGCGACAACCTATATCCAGTGTCCATCATCCCAACGAGCACATCGTTTCCTATTATGTTCATTTTGTGAAGTTCTTTAACGCCAGAAAACCTAATTTGAAGTTCGGAGTTACCGTAATTATACTCTACAAGTGGATTTTCTATTTCAGTTTCTTCTAATGAGGTTTTAGCTGATTTAGCAACCGGTTGAATTTCAAGGACGAAGGGTAAATTTTTAACTTTTTCAATTTGACTGCTATCAAGATATGCGCTTACAGCATTAAGCCATTTTGAGACGACATTAATTTTAATTCCAAGAGACTTAATTTGGTTGACATATCCATCGTAAACTGGTAGATCATAATAATCAAAAACTTTTCTCTCGTCTTTCACTGTTTTCAGTCTTCTTTCGTAGGCTTTAGCAGAAATTGAAAGTTTTAGCTTCTCGTAGATTGCTGAACCTTTTGCAAGTGATACATTTTCATAAATCCCTTTATCTTTAAAAACGATCCAATATTTTTGTATCTTTTCTTGGGAGATGGCGATTGAAAGAAACAAGAAAAGAATCAAAAACTTTCTCATGCTTTGCTAAATTTTAGTTTTAAAGTGATCCCAGCCGCCTGTTTCAATGTCAATTTCGCTTTTATCTTCTTTTATCAACTTAATTCCTTGGTCACGGTCAAGAATTCGTCCAATAACTTTGACTTCTTTATATAGTTCATTTAACTTCTTAAGTTCACTTTCAGATACTGTGAACAGAAGTTCGTAATCTTCTCCACCATGCAGGACATACATCAAATAATCCTCGTTGAATTCGTCTTTTGCAATTTTTTTAACGAGATCATCTACCGGCAGGCTTGTTTCATAAATTTCAGCACCGACATTGCTTTGTCTGCAAATATGTCTTAGGTCTGATGAAAGTCCATCGCTTATATCAATCATTGAGTTAATTTTCACTTTCAAATCTCTAAGTTTACTTGCGATATCAAGTCGTGGCATAGGTTTAAGATGCTTTTCAATTGCCTTCAGAAACGGTTCAAAATTTGGTTTAAAATTTTGTTTATCTTCTGCTTCAATGAATTTTTTCTTCTCACGAAGAAGAATCTTCAATCCTGCATACGATAATCCCAGCGTTCCTGTTACACAGATATAATCGCCGATTTTTGCTCCACTGCGATATGGAATTTCATCTTCATTTGCTTCTCCTATCATCGTTACCGATATCGCCATATTTCCGAATGTTGTGGTCGTATCTCCGCCGATAAGTGAAAAATTAAATTCATTGCAAGCCGATTTAATTCCAAGGTATAAATTTTCCATCATTTCAACCGAAATTTTTCTGGGTATAGCGACTGTGATCAGGGCATATCTTGGAGTTGCGAGCATCGCAGCAAGGTCGCTTAAATTAACAGCCATTGCTTTCCAGCCGAGATTTCGTAGCGAGACGAATGAAAGATCAAAATGAACGCCTTCAATTAGGGCATCTGTTGTGACAACTTGAACCTTTCCTTCTGCTGGTATATAAACTGCTGCGTCATCTCCAATCCCTTTAATTATAAAAGAGTCACGGTAAGGTTGAATTATCTCATTAAGTCTTGCAATTAATCCAAATTCTCCAATTTGGGAAATTTCGGTAAAACTTTCGTTCATGAAACTTATTCCCCAATTATTTGAACAATTATGTTTCTTGTTCTTGGGCGGTTGTCAAAGTCAACTAGAACTATTTGTTGCCATGTGCCGACGAGCAGTTTTCCATCTGAAAAAGGGACTGTTAAAGATGCCCCAAGGATTGATGCTCTTACATGAGCGTAGCCATTATCATCGCCCCATCTGGAATCATGATGATATCTTTTGTCCATCGGGGCAATTCTCTCAAACGCTTCTGGAAGGTCTTTTAGTAAGCCTGGCTCGTACTCAATTGTCGTCACGCCCGCTGTGGAGCCAGAAACAAAAACTGTTACATTTCCATTTTTTAATTGATGTTTTTTCAAAATTGTCTGAACCTGTTCTGTTATGTCAATTATGTCGTTAAATCCCTTGGTTGAAACAGTTAATTTATCCGTTATAACTTTCATAAGCCAACGGCAATTTTATTGTAATTAACTCAATTTGGTTTTTCACATAGAAAACCAAGTCATCTTTGCAGAAAAAAGCATCTGGAATGAAAAAGGAAAGGTCGGAATAAAGTACATCTTCATATATAACTTCGTTTTCTTGAAGGTCAACTATCTTAAGGATGTTTGAAAATTTTTCTATCTCAAGAGGAAATTTTGGTTTATTTAGAGCGTGGTAATTTACAATTAAAAAATTTTCTTTGGTCAAAATTTCTGGCGTAAATCTTTGGTCAGCGTTTTCAATAAATGCTCTTATATTTTGGGATATTTCATCGTGGTCGGGAAAGCTTTCATCAAAAGGCAGTGGTGTTTCAATGAAGCTCATGCTTTCTGACTTTATCTCTTTCAACTTATTTATAAAATCCAGATCTTCCCCAAGTTCTCGGGTGATTTCACCAGTTCTTGAGTCAAGCTCGAAGAAAAATCTTTGTTCTATCAAATTTCTTGCGGTATAAACTTTTCCATTCAAAGCGAAAAGGAAATTGTAGTTATCGTTTTCCCACAGAATTTCTCCGTTTTCAGAGTTGACAGCGTAGATTTTTCCTTGCACTGGAAAATCGGGGCGTTTGAATTCAGATAGAAAAAATATTTCCTCATCTGAGTCAGATATTTGAATCCACCATGGTTCATCAATGTTAAGATTTTCCCAAACCAGTTTCCCGTTTATTGTTGAAAGACAAACAAATTTAACCCTTTTTTTCTCAATGTTTCTCAACTCACACAAAATTTTATCAAATCTCGTTGGAAAAATTTTCCATATTTTGAAGTTTTCTGAGGATTTGAAAACCCAGAGAGGTTTTATTTTCCTGCGTGATTGGAATAGTTTCATTTTTTATGTTTTTTCTAATTTCGTTTCTGGTTCTGCGTGGACTATTACTTTTGATACTTCCTTTATGTCAAGATAAATTTTGTTTTCAATTGTTGTTGCTATCTCATGAGCTTCGGAAAGAGAAAGTGAGCTGTCAAGGAGGCAATTCATGGTGACTTTATATTTTCCATCTATTTCCATAACAGTTATATCTCTACAATCAAGGACGCCCTTTTGTGCTTTTGCAATTTCTTCTATCTTTTGTATCATCTCATCACATCTATCGTTAACGATTTTCGTCTCTTTTATCATATCACTATCCTCATCTATGTGAATTGAGATTTTTTCAACATTTGGAAGTTTTTGTTTTATTTGTTCTTCAATTTTGCTTGCTATTTTGTGTGCTTCCTCAAGTGTTTGAGTTGCTCCAACTTCAAGATGAAGATCAACGAAATATCTGTCGTTTACTTTTTGGACTTCGATATTATGTGCCGACATACCCGAGCCAATTAGTAGCATTTTGACTTTGTCAATTATGGTTTCATCGCTTGTCTCAACTGGTTCAGAATGAATTACGATATCAACATTTGGAATTATTTGTTTGATTTCATTCTCAATTAGGTTCATGATGTGATGTGCATGTTCAAATGGTATTGTTCTTTTAATATGAACGATCATATCAACAAAAGATTTTGAACCTGCTTGTCTTACTCTTATATTTTCGCAGCTGACAACACCATCAATTGCGAGAACTTTACTTTTTATTTTTTCTACAAGGTTCACATCGGGAATTCTATCCGTTAGCATGTCAATAGTTCTTTTGCCGAGTCGTAAACTTATCCATATGACGATTCCAGAGACGACAAGCGCAGCGAAAGCGTCGGCTTTATGAAATCCCAAGCCCGCCCCTATCAAACCAATTATAACAACAGCAGAACTTAAAATATCTGTGCTAAAATGCAAAGCGTCAGCTTCAAGTGCTTGACTATTATATTTTCTTGCTGTTTTGAACAAAATTCTTGAGCGTGAATAGTCAACGATGATGGCGGTAATTATAACAGCGAAGCTCCAGAAGTTAACTTCTAGATGGACTTCGTGGAAAAAGATTCTTTCAATTGCTTGGTATATTATCCATCCAACATGTCACAAGAAGAACCAAAGTTTCAAATAGAGCTGATAAATTTTCGAACTTACCGTGCCCGTATGTGTGTTCTTTATCTGCTGGTTTATCAGCGATTTTCACGGCGAAATATGTCATTCCAGCTGCAACGAGATCAAGTCCGCTATGAGCTGCCTCTGAAAGAATTCCCAAACTTTTGGTCATTAAGCCAACAACAAGCTTAATCCCTGTTAGGAAAACAGCTGCGATAACTGAACTTAACGCTGCTTTTTGTTTCTCAATGCTTGCTTGAATTTCCATAGGTTTTTGAGGTTAAACTTTAGAATTTTTTTAAATTTATTCAGTAAAAAACGCAATTGCAAACTTTGAAAATTGCGGAATTTTAAAACAAATAACTTTAATGAATGCGAAACATCAAGCTTTTAATTGAATATGACGGAACCAACTTTGTCGGATGGCAGATTCAGCCTAACGGAAGAAGTGTGCAAGGTGAGATCAAGAAAGCTATAAAGCAAATAATAGGTGAAGATGTAAACCTGATTGGAGCGAGCAGGACTGACGCTGGGGTTCACGCTCGTGGGCAAGTTGCAAATTTTAAGTGCGAAAATGAAATTTCAACTGAAAGACTTAAAAAAGCATTAAACGCAATTCTTCCTGATGATATTGTTATTCATAAAGTTGAGGATGTGAGTTTAGATTTCCATGCAAGATATGATGCTGTTGAGAAAACTTATAGATATTTTATCACGAGAAGTAAAGTTGCGATAGGAAGAAATTATTACTGGTTTCTCAAATATGAAGTTGATTTTGAGAAACTTGAAAGGTGCGCAGAAATAATCCTGGGGAAATTTGATTTTGAGGTTTTTTCAAAGAAAGGGACAAATGTTAAAAACTACACTTGTAATGTCAGGAAAGCAAGCTGGAAAACAGACGGTGAAAAATTAATTTTTGAAATCACAGCTGATAGATTTCTTTATGGCATGGTTAGAGGTCTTGTTGGTACAATGATTGATGTTGCAAGGGGTAGAATTGATTTTGAGATTTTCAAGAAAATTTTATTTGAGAAATTCAAAGATATCGAAATAATGCATGCACCAGCTTGCGGTCTTTTTCTTGAAGAAGTCAAATACGCTAATTCTTGAACACTAACTCAAAAAAAGTTATATTAAAAATAAAAAGCATGAACGAACAAACCATCACACAGCAAATCAACATTGAACTTGGTGAGAAGGAAGCCGAGGGAATTTATTCAAATCTTGCTATCATCACACATTCACCTGCGGAATTTGTAATTGACTTTACAAGGATTCTCCCTGGCGTGCCGAAGGCGAAGGTATTTGCGAGAATAATAATGACGCCACAACACGCAAAACTTTTGCTCAAAGCTCTTGAGGATAACATCAGAAAGTACGAAGCGACATTCGGGGAGATAAAAATTTTCGGTGAAACCGATCAAAAAACACTTGGCTTTAAACCGTAAAATCAAAATGGGGTTTTTCATATGTATGGTTATTTTGTTCTTGTCCTTCACACACATCTTCCTTATGTTATCGGGCATGGCAGATGGCCTCATGGAATGGACTGGTTAAATGAAGCAGCAAGCGAATGTTACATTCCTCTTCTTAATATTTTTAATGAATTGAGAGATGAAGGCATAAATTTTAAGGTGACAATCAATATCTCGCCTGTGCTTGCAGAACAACTTGCAAGTAGAGAATTTGTTGAGGAGTTCTTGCAATATCTTCAAATGAGAATAAAATTAGCTGAACAAGACGAAATTGAATTTGTAAGAACTGGTAGAAAAAATCTCGCAGGAGTTGCAAAGTTTTGGAAGGAATACTACGAGAATATTTTAGACAGCTTTACAAATAGATATTCTAAAAATTTAATTTATGCATTTCGTGAACTTCAAGATTCCGGACATATTGAAATAATTACTTGCGCTGCGACTCATGGCTATTTGCCACTTCTTGCGCTTGATACGAGCGTTCAAGCACAGATTAAACTCGGCGTAAAAGTTTATGAAAAATATTTTGGAAGGAAACCAAAAGGTATATGGCTTCCTGAATGCGCATATAGACCAGGCTACAAGTGGAAAATGCCAGTTAAGCCTGAAAATAATTTTGATATCCTTGAATATGAAAGGAAGGGAGTTGAGGAGTTTTTATCAGAAAATGGGATTGAATTTTTCATTGTTGACACCGCGACTTTAAAAGGTGGAAAGACAATTGGTGTTTATCTTGAAAGATTTGAAGGATTAAAAAAATTGTGGGAACAGTTTGAGTCACAAGTAAAATATAGACCTGAAGAGGAAAAATCTCCATACGAGATTTATCTTGTTGGTTCTGGGAAACCTGAGAAGAAACCTGTTGCTGTTTTAACTCGGGACCCTAAAACAGGGCTACAGGTTTGGAGCGGAGAGTGGGGATATCCTGGGGATGGATGGTATCTTGATTTTCATAAAAAGAAATTTCCAAGTGGTTTAAGATATTGGCGTGTGACAAATTCAAAAGCAGATCTTGCAGATAAGCTCGAATACGAAATTGACAAGGTTGAATCTCGCCTCGAGGAAAATTCTTCACATTTTGTTGAACTTATAACAACAACATTAAAAGAACATTTTGAGCAAACTGGTAAGGTTGGGGTTTTAACAGCACCGTATGATACAGAACTTTTTGGGCATTGGTGGTTTGAAGGTCCAAGATTTTTAAAGAAGGTATTTCAAAAATTGGATAGAGCAAATTTTGTAAAACCTGCGACTGCTTCTGAGGCTATTGAGAAAATCGATCCTTCAACTGTCGTCTCTCTTCCCGAAGGTTCATGGGGTGAGGGAGGTTATCACTATATATGGCTCAACAAGGATACGGAATGGACTTGGAGACATATTTACGCCAATGAGATTAGAATGCATGAGTTAGCAAAAAGATATTCAAATTCAACCGATGAAAAGTTGATCTTTATGATGAAACAACTTGCACGAGAGCTTTTGCTTCTTCAAGCATCTGATTGGCAATTTTTAATTTCAACCATATCAGCTCGTGATTATGCTGAAATGAGAATTGTTTTTCATAACGAAAATTTCAATAGAATAGTCGACATAATAGAAAAATATACCATACTTGGGAGATAGTCTTTGAGGAATGGGATTTATCATAGGATGTGCTGAAAGGAATAAGATATTTAGTGAGATTGATTTGAAATGGTGGGCTGAGGTTGAATTTCCGTGATTTTTTTATTATTTTACTTTTGGCATAAAAATTGCAGTTAGAAGAAAATTTTACTTCATCTTTTTATGAGTTTAAAGCCGATATTTATAGATGGCATCTATGTTGATCCGAAAGTAGCGACTTCATACTTTATGTGTGATGTTGAAAAGTGCAAGGGTGCTTGCTGTTTCATGGAGGGTGATCTCGGGGCTCCTCTTCTTGAAGAGGAGATTGAAATGATTCGAGCGGTCCTGCCAAGTGTCAAGCGATAGCTATCGGAAAAAAATCTTAAGGTTATTGAACAGTATGTTTTGTACGAGAAGAGCGATAGTGGATATGCAACTATGTGTGTTAATAAAAAAGAATGTGTTTTCGTTTTTTGGGAAGAAGGCATTGCGAGATGTTCATTTGAGAAAGCTTTTTTGAAGGGAGAGATTAATTTTAGAAAACCTATCTCGTGTCATCTTTTCCCATTGAGAAATTACGGGATAAATGGGGCTTTAGTTGGAGGTGAGGTTCTAAAATATGTGAAGATAAAAGAATGTAATCCGGCCCTCAAAAAGGGAGAGAAGGAAAAAGTAAAACTTTATGAATTCCTTAAGCCTGCCTTGGTTAGATATTTTGGACAGGAATGGTATGATAAAATGCTGTTAGAAATTAAATCCTTAAATAATGGGAGGTGAGAAAAAGTGTTAAAGTATGAACAACGCCAGACTTTAGAAACAAAACTAACACCACAACAAATCCAATATCTGAAGCTTCTTCAAGTTCCTGTTATTCAACTTGAGCAAAAGATCATGGAAGAACTTGAACAAAACCCATTTCTTGAGGAAGGACTTGAGACATCGCTTGATGAAGTGTACGAACTTGAGCTTTCGGAAAGGGAAGATTTGGATCAAGCAGTAAAACAGGAGTTAGAAGAAGAATATGAAGAAATAACCGGAGACAAACAACCAAAGGAAGAGGAAGAATATACATTTGAAGATTTCGTTAAAGCTATTCAAGATGAGGACGCATTTATCCCCAAACTAAAGGATGTAGTTGGAGAAGATCTTGAGGACGAGCTACCTTGGCAACCCCCGGC
>JBCNVC010000420.1:0-585 GCA_039630395.1 Candidatus Kryptonium sp.
GCACCGAGTAGTAGATATTTTAATGCAGCTTCATTTGACTTCGGATCTTTACGAACAAAGCCAGCGAGAACATAAAGCGAAATTGACATTAACTCTATACCAAGAAATGTAATAATTAAATCAAGCCCCGAAGCGAGTAACATCATTCCAGCAGTCGCAAACAAGATCAATATATAAAACTCCCCATAGTTTGTCCCTCGCTTAACAAGGTAATCTTTTGAGAGCAAAATCGTAAGCAAAGCACCAATGGAAAAAACAAAATCAAAAAAGCTCGCGTAACCACCAACCGCAACCATACCGTTAAAGGCAGTTGAATACATGGGATAAGTATAAATTGATAAAAATCCACTGATTGCGAGCGAAACTATGCTGAAGATATAACTTAAAGTTTCACTTCTTTTGACAAGTGCTTCAATAACTACGACGATTAATCCCGCAAGTGATACTACTAAAATTGGCGATATCCCGATCAGGTCCGTGTAAAAGTTCATTGTGTTTGATTTATACTTAGTTTTGAATTTACCTGAAGAAAACGAACCATATGAAGGCGAAAATCGGCAATAAAATAGGAATTGAATACTTTAT
>JBCNVC010000421.1:0-585 GCA_039630395.1 Candidatus Kryptonium sp.
CATATAGCTTCTTCAGGAAAAAGAACTTGGCTTAATTTCTCACCCGACGTATAGGTGTAATTATAAAGAGTTGGTTTATAATTAGACCTGTGAGAAACCTTAAAGTTTTATCTGTCATCACGGCTCTGTTCCTTTCTGGCTGCGCCCCCATGGTCTGCCCGGAGGGTGACAGTATAAAAAGGGAATACTCGGAATGGAACAGTCCCCATTCTTACAACGCCAATCTCTCCCTGAGATATGGGCTTCTTAGAATTCCCCTGCAGGTTAACAAGAAGGATGGCAAGTTTACCATTCTTGGAGAGGGGAAGACTGCGGAGCTGACCCTTAACAATCTCTGTGCTGGTGGTTTATGCGTAGACATACCGGTAAACCCGGATGGTGTAATCTTTGGCAGAGTGCTGAGAGGGGACGAAAAGGTTAACTGCTCTCTCTCTGGTCTTTCTTTCGAGAGGGATGAAGGTCCTTACAGGTCCAGGTATGTATTCAGGGATGGAATGCTTGCTATGGCTGAGTTTTACGACAGGGATAAAAACAGATGGCTGAAGCTCAATTATCTGGATTGGGCTAAGGAGGGCTACGCAAGGG
>JBCNVC010000422.1:0-584 GCA_039630395.1 Candidatus Kryptonium sp.
TGTTTTTCCTTTTCTAATTTTCTCTCAATAATTCTCCCCTGAGGCTTTCTTTCACCCTGCGGTTGAGGTGGTTGAGCAACGACAACACCAGGTTGTTTCTCTTGCTCTTTTTGTTTTTCCATTTCTAATTTTCTCTCAGTAATTCTCTCTTGAGGTTTTCTTTCACCTTGCGGTTGGGGTGGTTGAGCAACAATAACATCAGGTTGTCTCTCTTGCTCCTTTTGCTCTACTGACATAAATCCCAAGCGAATAAATATAAATTCACCTCCATTGTCACCAGGCAATCTTCCATATTGTGGATTTTGCGGCGCTCTAAACTTGACATTTTTAGCAATATAATCAGCAAGTTCACTCGAAGTTAAAATCTCATCACGATTTAGATCAGCTTCGCCATCAATCCCACGCAAAAAATAAAAAGCAAAAACGCTTATCCCATGATCAGCTAAATCAACAACCTGTTCATCTTTTCCTCCTGCAGTTATCGCAACTCTTGCGCTTCTAGATGTAAATTGGGCAATAGCCTCCGATCTTGAAGTAGGGACAATTTCTCTTAATCCTATACCTCGCGTAAAAATCGTTCCACT
>JBCNVC010000423.1:0-584 GCA_039630395.1 Candidatus Kryptonium sp.
CTATAGCTTCTTCAGTAAAAAGAACTTGGCTTAATTTCTCACCCGACGTATAGCCTTGAATTTTATACCCCTAATGTTAAGATTTTATTAAAGCATGAGAAAGGCAAGCCTCAAAGAAAGGAGAAGGCTGGAGATTATAAGAACAGCATGTAAACTTTTTTCTGAAAGGGGATATTACAACACCACCATGCCCGATATAGCCCAGGCGGTTGGCATGAGCGTAGGAAATCTCTACAATTACTTTGACTCCAAGGAGGAGCTTGCAAAGGATATTATGATAACCGTTTCCGATTGGGTCGGTGAGAGGCTAAGGGATATAAACGAAATGGATGTGGACTTTAGGGAAAAGACCACAAGGTTCGTGAAAAGTTTTTTTGAAATAGCTCTTGAAGAGCCAGAACTCATAAACTACTTCCTCAGAGTCTTTCTGGTAAACAGAGAGGTATTCAGTGAAGGTTGTGAGGGCTTTGCCTGCGTAGCCAGCGTCATAACGGAAGTTATGGTTTTTCTGAGCGATGGCATAGAAAGGGGGCAGCTGAGAAACCAGGGCTTTTTTCCAGCCTTTACCCTCATTATGGGCTCCA
>JBCNVC010000424.1:0-580 GCA_039630395.1 Candidatus Kryptonium sp.
AGTGATGTGGCTATTGCGAAGAGGTGGTTTACTATTTCTCTGTCTATGTCAAGAGCTATTTGTTCACCTATTATGGTTACAAGCTGTGACTGAAGATCGAGGTCGTAAAGTGCTCTCAAATCCTGCTCGAACTGTAGAGACCACCTTGCAGTGATCTGTCTGTCAGTTGCCCTCAGTGTTATCTTGTCAACTTCGAATTCTATTTCTGGATTTCCAACATTATATTCAAAACCCAGAACAAAAGAAAGTGTTACTTCAAGGTTTGGTACTGGACCTCTTGAACCGCTTATTGCTATGCTTGCTTGACCAGTTTTGTAGTCTATTGAACCTGAAAGTTCTGCAACCTGAGGACCGCCTATTGAAGTAAGATTCAGTGTTGCCGCAAAGGTTCCATCCACAGTTGGGAATATGGATACGCTCATTTGCTGTCCAGACTGCTTGTTTTCAATCTGGAACAGATTTACAGTTCCCCTCTGTATTATTGCTGGACCTGTTATGGGGGGAGTTGCAATGTTGAAAAGGTTAACAACAGTATTAGCATTAAAGCTTACAGTGTAAACAGAATTTGCTCCAGGAGCTC
>JBCNVC010000425.1:0-580 GCA_039630395.1 Candidatus Kryptonium sp.
TTTCTCCTGTTTTTCTTTGACCATATAGAGTGTGAGAATCGAACCAGTGTGGAATTTAAACAAGCAATGCTTTGGGTTAAAAGAAAGGGCAAAAGAAGTGAGAATCGAACCAGTGTGGAATTTAAACAAAGCTTAACCCTAAATTTTTCGTAAATAATCTCTGTGAGAATCGAACCAGTGTGGAATTTAAACAAGGTCAGGGCGGGGGTCGTTCGTCAGGATATAGATGGTGAGAATCGAACCAGTGTGGAATTTAAACAAAGACAATTTTTCTTTTTTGAATTCTCTATCTCTTGTGAGAATCGAACCAGTGTGGAATTTAAACAGGGACGCAAAAATTTGATACTTGATTCATACAAGTGTGAGAATCGAACCAGTGTGGAATTTAAACAACTATCCTTCAACTCCTTTATAACCGTATCTATCTTGTGAGAATCGAACCAGTGTGGAATTTAAACTAGTTGTTATTGCAAAAACTAATTAAAAAACAATTAGTGAGAATCGAACCAGTGTGGAATTTAAACCGAAGGAGATTTTAGCTTATGGAGCAGTTGAAGAGTGGTGATAAGAGAACCAGAGT
>JBCNVC010000426.1:0-576 GCA_039630395.1 Candidatus Kryptonium sp.
AGCTTTGAAACCAAATATCTTAGAAATGCAATTGTGCTAACCGAAAAAATGATTCAACTCTTTTGGGATGATGAAAACGGTGGTTTCTACTTCACAGAACCAGAGAATGCAGATGTGATTTTCAGAGAAAAAGAAATCTATGACGGTGCAATACCATCTGGAAATTCAGTTGCTTTGCTTAACCTTTTAAAACTATGGAGGATAACAGGGAGAGAAGATTTTTATAAAATCGCACAAAAACTTGTGACTTGCTTTGCTTACACGATAAAAAATTATCCATCGGCTTATACCTTTTTCTTATTAGGACTTGACTTTATGTTCGGTCCGTCTCTGGAAATAATTATTGTCGCACGGAAAAACGAACTTGATAGAATAACTGAAGTTCTGAATTCAAAATATATCCCGAACAAAATTGTTTTGTTCAAACAGATTTATGATTCCGAAGGTGATTTTGAAGAAGATGATATCACTACGATTTCGCCTTTAGCCTCAAATTATAAAGAAATAAACGGAAAAACGACTATATACATCTGCACAAACTACGAATGCAAAAAACCTATAACGGAAATTGAAGAG
>JBCNVC010000427.1:0-571 GCA_039630395.1 Candidatus Kryptonium sp.
AGGTTTTAGGGGTTGGGATTTACAAATTTAGTTTGAATCGAACCTGTGAGGGATTGAAACGACACGACGAAAATTTACAACAAAACAACTTAACACTGTTTGAATCGAACCTGTGAGGGATTGAAACTTGCAACCCTGTTCGGTGTTAACCATCCGTGCGTTAGTTTGAATCGAACCTGTGAGGGATTGAAACAAAACTTGGGATAGTTTTAAAAGGTGGGATTACCTTGTTTGAATCGAACCTGTGAGGGATTGAAACTTTCTTATGGAATAAAAAATCTTATTGCTGTATAAAGTTTGAATCGAACCTGTGAGGGATTGAAACAATTGTAAGGCGGATACTTTATTTCAAGCACTCCATCGTTTGAATCGAACCTGTGAGGGATTGAAACTTTTGCATCGCTTTATGCATCAATTGTTTTGCCAATAGTTTGAATCGAACCTGTGAGGGATTGAAACCCGTTATAGCCACCCTCACACTTTCATAATTTCCCATGTTTGAATCGTACCTGTGAGGGATTGAAACCCCGCCACCCCACCCACAACCATCTGACCACTCAAAGTTTGAATC
>JBCNVC010000428.1:0-570 GCA_039630395.1 Candidatus Kryptonium sp.
TTCTTCAGGAAAAAGAACTTGGCTTAATTTCTCACCCGACGTATCACCTGATATAAATCCTTATATGGGTTAACATGTTAAAATCGCTGTAGCTGAGGGGTCCGTCCCCTTGTCATTTTGGCAACTGAATAGGGGCTTCTTATTGGTCATCTGTTATCGTGCCTCTTTCTTTAGGGCTTTGAGCCTGTAGAGCTTCTGGACTTCCAGAGGTCATAGGGTAATACAGGTGTGGTTCTTTTAGTTTTGACCTTCTTCTTTTGCCTGAAAGACATACAGGCATACAGGCATCTGTATGCTACATGGCTCAAAGCCCTGTGTATCAATGTTCTGAATTTTACAATAACACACCAGCACGACTGGTGCTTTTGGGAAAATGACCCTCGTTTGAGAGGGGTATCCCTTGATGGAAGGCTTGATATATCTTATTTTTCTTTATGTGCTGAGGTAAGGTTGCCAATCTACCGTGTGGAGCTTGGGTAGAATTCTAATGCAGGGTATTTTTAGCAGGTCTATTCTCCCGGATAAATTTTTCATGCAAAAGGAAAAGGCATAAAATTTGACGAGCGTATA
>JBCNVC010000429.1:0-565 GCA_039630395.1 Candidatus Kryptonium sp.
TCCCATCTCACCTACCGCTATACCAGTTTCAATCCCTCACAGGTACGATTCAAACAAAATATGTTGCCATTAAAATTAAGTTTCCATTTAAAGTTTCAATCCCTCACAGGTACGATTCAAACGAAGATTGCTAATGAAATTCTTGCAGGCTGTAAATAGTTTCAATCCCTCACAGGTACGATTCAAACACACGAAAGATGAGATTGAGACAAAGCGAAATATAGATGTTTCAATCCCTCACAGGTACGATTCAAACTCTTTATACAAACAAAAATATCTTGCAACATTGTCGTTTCAATCCCTCACAGGTACGATTCAAACAAAAAACTAGGTCCTTATTATTCTTTAACCATATTCTGTTTCAATCCCTCACAGGTACGATTCAAACACAATTAAATTGTCCGATTTTGAATAGCAAGCACAGTTTCAATCCCTCACAGGTTCGATTCAAACCTTCTTATTATTCTTTTTTTAATTAAAAACAAAGGTTTCAATCCCTCACAGGTACGATTCAAACTTGGAAAATGTCAAAAATGTGAGTTGGAAAGTATTGTTTCAATCCGTC
>JBCNVC010000043.1:0-13169 GCA_039630395.1 Candidatus Kryptonium sp.
GTTAAGGATGCTATTAGTTCATTTTTGCTTTTTGTACCTTTTGCTGTGATACCGTCGCTTATTTTTATTTTTTATTTAAATAATTATTTTTTTGTTATATTTTGCGTGATTTTTATAATTTATTTTTTTATTTTCTAAAAAATTCTTAAATTCTTCAAAATTTTTTTTATTTAATAAAAGACCCATTTTTATTTTATGTTCGCTCTAATATAAAAAATGAATTCATTATTTTCAATTACCAAAATGATCTTCGGCATCGCTATAACAACTGATCTTTGATATATTTTACAATCTCATCAACATCGTTTATGATCTTGATAAATTTAGTTGCGTTTTCCCGTGATTCAATTCTTAATTGTTCGGAGATCACCTCAATGATTGGTGTCCAAAAGTTAACAGCAACGAACGGTTTCGGATGTATCAAACCTTTATTCATCATCTCCCACACAAGCGAAAGCTCCACCATTGTGCCAGTTCCACCTTTTAAAACAATATATCCATCTCCTTTCTCGATCAAAATTTTCAATCGCTCAAATAAACTTTTCGTT
Source organism: Candidatus Kryptonium sp. (assembly GCA_039630395.1). Classification (GTDB taxonomy): domain Bacteria; phylum Bacteroidota; class Ignavibacteria; order Kryptoniales; family Kryptoniaceae; genus Kryptonium. The sequence continues at coordinate 549 of JBCNVC010000043.1, forward strand.
TCTATCTCCTCATCTATCCATCTATTTGCTGGACCTTCAAAAGTTGTAACTGTAACCCCAATTGTTTTAGCCCCTGCCTCCTTTGCACCTCTTGCGGTTGCTTCCATTATCCCGCTATAACCACCATTACAGATAACAAATCCAATTTTACCAAGCTCATATCCAAGTTTTCGTGCAAATTCATAATCGTTTTCTCCTTCAACCGGTTTCGAACTTCCAAAGATAGTTATAACCTTCTCCTTCATTTTTAAAGCGTTTTTTCTTTTTTCAAAAGATAAATGAAAAATGGTGCACCGAAAAGAGCTGTGACCGTGCCGATCGGGATTTCATTTGGATATAATACAATCCGAGCAATAACATCAGCAAAAAGCAAAATTATAGCCCCAGAAAAAAACGATGTAGGTATCAAAATTCTATAATCAACGCTAAAGATCCTACGACATATATGTGGAACAACAAGCCCAACAAAACCAATTATACCAGTTATTGAAACAATGACGGCGGTTAAAATTGAAGCAACAAAATACGCTGATTTCTTCGTCAGTTCAGCATCAACTCCAAGCTGCGTCGCTATCTCATCACCAACTGCAAGTAAATTAAGACGATACGCATAAACGAAAGTTAAAACCGAAAAAATTAACACAACGATAGAAATTAAAATTGATTGACTCAAATTTACATTCGCAAGATTTCCAAGCAACCAAAATAAAACATTTTTAACTGGTTCACCAGACAGGGTTATTATCAATAAGATCAAAGCTGAAAAGAAAGAGCCTGTCATTATCCCGCTTAACAACATCTTGTTTACATTGATCATTCCTCTTTTCCTTCCAAGAAAATAAACGAGCAAAATGGCAAGAGAACCAATTAAGGCTAAAATTGGTGTAAGAGCAAAAGAAAATGAACCTATCAACGCTATTGATACAACCGCGCCGAAAGCAGAACCACTTGAGATCCCAAGTATATATGGCTCTGCGAGTGGATTTCGTATTATTGCTTGTAATATTGCCCCAGCAATGGCAAGTCCTCCTCCAGCGAAAATAGATGCCAAAACTCTTGGAAAACGAATTTGAAAAATTATGACTTTATCAATTTCATCTGCTTGACCAAGCAAAAAATTAAAAATTCTATCCAATTCAAATTTAACCCCACCTTCTGAAACCCCAATTGAAATTGAAATTGAAAACATCAAAAGAAGCAAAGAAACAAGACCAAATGTATAAAAAATCAACTTTCTCAGTTTCAATTCACAAGCTCAAAATTAGTTTTCCGTTCCAAAAATTCTATCTCCAGCATCGCCAAGCCCAGGAAGAATAAATCCCCTTTGATTAAGTTGCCTATCAAGGACAGCAATATAAATTTGAACATCTGGATGTTCAGTTGTCAACTTATTAATTCCTTCTGGCGCAGCAATCAAACTTACAACTTTGATTCTGTTTGCGCCTCTCTCTTTAAGATAAGAGATCGCTGCGCAAATGCTTCCGCCTGTTGCAAGCATCGGATCAAGGATTATAACAACGCTTTTATCAATGTTTTTGGGAAATTTAAAGTAATAATCAACGGGTTTTAGCGTTTCCTCATCACGATACAATCCGATATGTCCAACCTTTGCTTCCGGGATTAGTTCAAGAAATGCGTCAACCATCCCAAGACCAGCTCTTAAAATTGGCACAAGTACAACTTCATCTTTGAGAACATGACCTTGCGTAACTTCAAGAGGTGTTTCCACATCTTTAGTTGAGAGTTCAAGATCTTTAGTTACCTCAAAAGCCATAAGGGAAGTCAAGCGATTCAAAATGCTTCTAAATATAGAACTCGGTGTGTTCTTATCCCGAAGGTATGTGAGATCTCGCTTGATGAGCGGATGATTGACAACAAATAAATTATTTCCCATCAACATCTGTGATTTTTATTTTAAATTAAAAATTTGAACTTGAAAATGCAATTTCGTTGTAGTTGAATGTTAAATTTGAAATCGCTATATTTTTGATTGAGCAAAATTTTACAACGCTTTCACATGGAGAGCAAATCCAAAATAGAAAGACAGAAATATTTGCCTATAAAACTTGGACTTTCTTCAAATTCCACAAGCAAAGCATTTCTTTTCCACAAAAATTAAGCAATGGAGGTATTTATGAGAGAAGTTGTGATAGCAAGCGCATGTCGCACCCCAATTGGTTCATTCAATGGCGCTTTAAGCCCTTTACCAGCACCTAAACTTGGGGCAATAGTTATTGAAGAGGCTTTGAAAAGAGCAAATGTTCCTAAGGAAATGGTCGATGAGGTTATAATGGGTTGCGTTTTAACCGCGGGCGTCGGACAAGCTCCAGCAAGGCAAGCGGCGATTTTCGCTGGGCTACCTAAAAAAGTTGAATGCCTGACAATTAACAAAGTTTGTGGCTCCGGACTTAAAGCAGTAATGCTTGCAACTCAAGCTATAAAACTTGGAGATGCTGACATAATTGTCGCAGGTGGAATGGAAAGCATGTCAAATGCTCCATATATTTTGGACAAAGCGAGAACTGGGTACAGAATGGGACATGCGCAATTAATTGATTCAATGATAAAAGATGGTCTTTGGGATGTATATAATGATTTCCACATGGGCAACGCCGGTGAATTATGCGCAAGGGAGTGTAAAATATCAAGAGAGGAACAAGATGAATTTGCAGTGTTAAGCTATAAACGAGCTCTTGAAGCAATTGAAAAAGGTTATTTCAAAGATGAAATTGTCCCAGTCCCAGTGCCTCAACCAAAAGGTGAAACTATAATCGTCTCTGAAGATGAGGAACCAAGAAAAGTGGTTTTTGAGAAAATACCAAAATTAAAACCAGCTTTTGAACCGAATGGCACCATAACCCCAGCAAATGCATCAAAGATAAATGACGGTGCATCTGCGCTTGTCTTAATGTCAAAGGAAAAAGCAGATGAACTTGGAATAAAACCACTCGCCAGAGTTGTTGCCTATACCTCAGCAGCAAAAGATCCAGCTTGGTTTACGACAGCTCCTGTTGATGCAATTGAAAAAGTTTTGAAAAAAGCAAATCTGAAAAAAGAAGATATTGATCTTTTTGAAGTAAATGAAGCATTTGCTGTCGTTGCTCTTGCAACTTCGAAACTTGCCGGAATCCCAATTGAAAAAATGAACATCCACGGTGGCGCCGTCGCTCTTGGACATCCAATCGGTGCAAGTGGCGCAAGGATATTGACGACATTACTTTACGCAATGAAAAGAAAAGAAGCAAAATTTGGGCTTGCAACTCTTTGCATCGGTGGCGGAGAAGCAAGTGCAGTTATAGTTGAAAGAATTTGAAAATAAGCTAAACTTTCAAAGATCACGAGAAATGGAAACTTAAAAGATTACTTGCTTATTATCGCAGTGGAGTAAATGTTGATATGGTTAAAGCAGGTTTTAAAAGTCAATAAACATAAACAAAATTGGAGCACTTACAATGGAGATCAAAAAAGTTACAGTCGTCGGCGCTGGAACAATGGGAAGTGGAATCGCCCATGTCCTTTCCCAAAATGGATATATTGTTAACTTAATTGACATCAATAAAAGCGTCCTTGAGAAAGCTATAAGCGTGATAAGGCAAAATATGGATAGGCAAATTAAAAAAGGAATTATGACTGAAGAAGAAAAAGAGCAAGCGATAGCCAGAATTAACACATTGACATCACTTGAAAGTGGAGCCAAAGATGCAGATTTTGTTATTGAGGCAGCAACGGAGAATGTTAAAATCAAAAAAGACATCTTCAAGTCGCTTGATCTCGTATGTAAACCGGAGACGATACTTGCAACCAACACTTCTTCAATTTCAATTACCGAAATTGCTTCTGCAACAAATAGACCTGATAAGGTCATCGGTATGCACTTCTTCAACCCGGTCCCAGTTATGAAACTTGTTGAAATAATACGCGGTTATGATACTTCGGATGAAACATTTAGAATCACCAAAGAACTTGCCGAAAAACTTGGTAAAACGACGGTTGAGGTTAAAGATTATCCCGGCTTCGTATCAAACCGAATTTTGATGCCGATGATAAATGAAGCAATTTATTGTCTTATGGAAGGAGTTGCATCCGCCGAAGATATTGACAATGTAATGAAACTTGGAATGAATCATCCGATGGGACCTTTGGCGCTTGCTGATCTAATTGGGCTTGATGTATGTCTTTCAATTATGAATGTTCTTTACGAAGGATTTGGAGATCCAAAATACAGACCTTGCCCATTGCTTAAGAAAATGGTTGCCGCTGGATATCTCGGAAGGAAAACTGGGAAAGGATTTTACGATTATACTCAACAACAAAATAACAAACCACAGCAATGAACTTCCAGTTTACAGAAGAACAATTGATGATCAAAGAAACCGCAAGAAAATTTGCGGTTGAAGAATTATTACCAGGAGCGCCCGAAAGGGACGAAAAGGAAGAATTCCCTCACGAAGAGATCAAGAAACTTGCAGAACTCGGTTTCATGGGAATGATGACATCTGAAAAATATGGTGGTGCCGGTCTTGATACGATAAGTTATGTTTTAGCGATGGAGGAGATTTCAAAAGTTGATGCATCAGTTGGAGTTATCATGTCAGTTAACAATTCGCTTGTTTGTTGGCCTATTGAGACATTTGGAACCGAAGAACAAAAACAAAAATATCTCCCCCGCCTTGCTCGTGGGGAGTTGCTCGGTGCATTTTGCCTCTCCGAACCCGAAGCTGGAAGCGACGCCTCTAATCAACGAACAACTGCCGTAAGGGATGGTGATTTTTATATTTTAAATGGAACCAAAAATTTCATCACAAATGGTGTCTACGCAAATATATTGATCGTATTTGCTCAAACAGACAAAGAGAAAGGTTCAAAAGGGATTTCCGCTTTCATAGTTGAAAAAGATTTCCCAGGCGTTATAGTCGCGAAGAAAGAAAAGAAACTCGGGATAAGAAGTTCAGATACGGCGCAAATTATTTTTGAAGATTGTAAAGTTCCAGCAGCCAATCGGCTTGGAGAAGAAGGAGTTGGATATAAAATCGCAATGACAACCTTAAACGGTGGAAGAATAGGGATCGCTGCACAAGCTCTTGGAATTGCTCAAGCATCTCTTGAAGCTGCAATAAAATATGCAAAAGAAAGAAAAGCATTCGGAAAGCTCTTGGCTGAACATCAAGCGATCCAATTTAAAATCGCCGATATAGCGACAAAGGTTGAAGCTGCAAGGCTATTAACTTTACTTGCTGCATGGAAAAAGGATCATGGAGAAAGATATGTTAAAGAAGCATCTATGGCGAAACTTTTTGCATCGCAAGTTGCTGTTGAAGCATCGCTTGAAGCTGTCCAAATTCACGGCGGTTATGGATACATCAAAGATTTCCCAGTTGAAAGATTCCTTCGTGATTCAAAGATCACAGAAATTTATGAAGGGACATCTGAAATTCAACGGATCATCATCGCAAGGGAACTGCTTGAGATGAAATTATAAATTTCTTTGGATTTAAAATTTCGTTTAACTATATTTGTTTCCGAAACAAAACAAGCGAACTGCCCTGAGTTTTCAGGGCAGTTTTTGATTTAAAACCAAACTGTACAAAATGAGATTGTGTCTGTAAGAACTCGTTTTGCACCAAGTCCAACTGGATTCCTCCATGTCGGCGGTTTAAGAACAGCACTTTACAACTATTTATTTGCGAAAAAGCATAACGGTCAATTTATACTCCGCATAGAGGATACAGACCAAACCCGAATCGTTCCCGGAGCGATAGAAAATTTAATTCAAACATTACATTGGGCAGGGATTGAATTTGACGAAGGACCAAACAAAGGTGGTCCCTACGGACCATATATTCAATCTCAAAGATTGGAGCTTTATCAAAAATACGCCCAAGAGCTTATTGAAAAAGGACACGCCTACTATTGCTTTTGCTCACCAGAACGACTTGAAAAAATGAGAGAGGAACAGATAAAACATAAACAAGCCCCAAGATACGATGGCACTTGTAGAAGATTATCACCAGAAGAAGTTAAAAGAAAACTTGATGAAGGAATACCTAAAACAATAAGAATGAAAATTCCAGAGTGGGGAGAATTAACATTTCATGATTTAATTCGCGGAGATGTGACAATAAACTTTAAAGTCCTTGATGATCAAATAATTCTAAAGTCAGATGGTTTCCCAACATATCATCTTGCGGTCGTAGTTGATGACCACCATATGAAAGTTTCACATGTAATTCGCGGTGAAGAATGGCTACCGAGCACACCAAAGCATATTCTCCTTTATGAATATCTCGGTTGGGAAAAGCCGCAATTTGCGCACTTACCTTTGCTTTTAAATCCAGATAGAACGAAATTGAGCAAAAGACAAGGTGATGTCGCCGTTGAAGATTACAAAGCAAAAGGTTACCTCCCAGAAGCAATTGTCAATTTTATTGCCCTGCTCGGTTGGAATCCAGGCGACGAAAGAGAATTTTTTACACTTGATGAACTAATAAAAGAGTTTTCTCTTGAAAGAGTTAATAAAGCAGGTGCAATTTTCGACTTAAAAAAGCTTAACTGGATGAACTCACATTATATTAAAAATTCGGATCTTGACAGGATAACTCAACTTGCGATCCCATTTTTGAAAGAAAAAGGATACGATGTATCAAACTTTCAAAAGATTAAAATAATTGTTGAAGCAGTGCGAACTCACCTTGAATATCTTGCGCAGATCACTGATTATGTTGATATTTTCTTCACCGAGGAAGTTCAAATTGAAAATGGTGAAGCACAAGAAATAATGAAACTTGAAACAAGCAAAACAGTACTTGAAAAGTTTATTCAAAAAATACAAGAACTTGACACTGAAATAGATAGAGAAAAGTTCAAACATCTTGCAAAAGAAATACAAAATGAGACAGGTATAAAAGGCAAAAATCTTTTCATGCCGATAAGAGTAGCCTTGACTGGAAAAACACACGGACCAGAGCTTCCACTTATCGTTGAATACTTCGGGAAAGAGAAAGTAAAACAAAGAATTGAGAGATCTTTTAAAATATGAATGGTCGTCTGAGATTTATTGATGTGTTCCGCGGGATCGCGATACTTCTAATGCTTCACGGTCATACAGCAGATGCGCTTCTAAATCCAGTTGAAAAATCAACTTTGACATTCCAAATCTACACGATCTTTCGCGGATTTACAGCACCAATGTTCTTGTTCATTTCCGGCTTCGCTTTCTCAATCACGACGCTGAAATATGTTGAAGAATATTCAAGATTTTCGGAGAAATTTCTGAAACGAATTAGAAAGTTTCTATTCATTACATTCATTGGTTACTTCCTTCATCTTCCGTACTTGTCCTTAAGAAAATTAATAAACGAGTCTAACTTTGAAGTGCTCTCTGTTTTGTTCTCATCGGATGTGTTGCAAGTGATCGGTGTTTCTCTTCTATCGCTACAATTAGCTCTGTTTTTGTTTAAAGATGCTGTCAAGTTTTCCAACTTTTCTCTCTTGGCTGGAATTTTCGTGTTTTTGATCTCGCCACTTTTATTTACAATTGATTTCTCAAAGTTTTTACCTCTCTTTTTATCTCAATATCTTAACACATTTCACGGTTCAAAATTCCCGCTTTTCCCCTGGTCCGGTCACATCTTGTTTGGTGTCTATATTGGGCACAAGTTCATGGTAAGTGCAAGTTCCAAACAAACTGAAATCTTTTTTAATAAGATTTTCAAGATTTCGCTTTTAGCTTTTCCAATCATGCTAATACTTCAGCCTTTATCCGAGATTATTCTAAATCCAAACCAATTTTTGATTTATTCAAGTCCTTTCCTTTCTTTTTCACACCTTCGTTCGCAATTATTCTCCTCTACATTGTGTGGAAAATTGAAAACGCGATAAATTTGAAATTCCATCCATTACAAGTTTTTGGCGTTGAATCTCTTTTTGTTTATGTTGTTCATCTTATGGTTATTTATGGAAGCCCAATTAATCCCACTCTCTCCTACTCAGCATTTTGGAAAGAAATGTTAAGCTATCCTCAAGTATTTGCTCTCTTTTTGATTCTCGCTATAATCATGTTTCTATCCTCCTATCTTTTAAACATAGCAAAGTGGAGGAATTACCGCACAATTGATTACCTAAGGTACGCCATAGCGAATATAATTTTATTAGTGTTTCTCATAAACCCATACTAAAAAGGAGCGAAAAATGAAAGCGGTCGGAATCAACGAATTTGGTGGGCGTGATAAACTTAAAGTTATTGAATTTCCTGACCCAAAGCCAAAACCCGGCGAAGTACTCGTACAGCTAAAAGCAGCAAGTTTAAATCATCTTGATATCTGGGTAAGAAAAGGACTTTTCAAAATTCCATTTCCACACATACTTGGTGCTGATGGAGCTGGAATAATTGCAGAAGTTGGCGATGGAGTTTCATATCTTAAAGTTGGTGAGAAAGTTTTAATTTCTCCCGGAATAGGTTGCGGAGTTTGCCAAGAGTGCACCTCCGGCAGAGAAAACTTTTGCAAACTTTATCACATACTTGGTGTTCAAAAAGATGGAACCTATGCTGAATATGTTGTATTGCCTGCTCAAAATGTTTTACCTATACCTGCAAACCTTGATTTCGAATCAGCAGCTTCAATACCTCTCGTTTTTCTAACTGCTTGGCATGCGCTCGTTACTCGTGGAGGAATAAAACCAGGGATGAAAGTTCTAATTCACGCTGCTGGAAGTGGAGTTGGAATTGCAGCAATTCAAATCGCTAAACTTTTCAATGCATTTGTCTTCACAACTGCCGGAAGTGATGAAAAACTTGAAAAGGCAAGATCATTAGGTGCGGATGTTTTGATAAACTATAAACAAGAAGATTTTCAAGAAAGATTAAAAATTGAAACGCAAGGCGAAGGGATTGATTTAATCCTTGACCATGTAGGACTTGAAACAGTTATGAAAGGATTGAAATCACTAAAAAAAGGAGGCAAGCTGATCACACTTGGTGCAACAAGCGGAAGCGAAGTTCCAATTGAACTAAGGTTTATTTATGGTAAGAATTTGTCAATAGAAGGAATTTACATGGGAAGCAAAAGTGAGCTAATGGAAGTATTGAAATTTTTCGTAGACGGAAGATTAAAACCCGTAATTCATGCAGTTTTGCCACTTGAAGAAGCCCAAGAAGCCCACAGGATGCTTGAGGATAGAGAGGTTTTCGGAAAAGTTGTATTAAAAATTTAACATCAAGAACACGAAGATTAAATCACCGTCCTGTAAAAAAGGGGAATTTAATTTGCTCCAAACTATCATATTGATAAAATTGATTTTGTCAAACGGAATAAGTAATTTTCAAATCGTTGGAAACAAAATTTAAAAAGAGATGTTTCAGCAAATCATTTACGAGAAAACCGATAGAATTGCGACAATAACTTTGAATAGACCAGATAAAAGAAACGCTCTAAATTCAGAACTTGTTGATGAACTTTCAAAGGCATTTGATCTTGCAATGGATGAAAGCATAAGGTGTGTGATTTTAACTGGAGCTGGAAATTCATTTTGTGCAGGTGCAGACCTTGAATATATTCAAAAACTTTCAACTCTAAATTCATACGAGAACTATCTTGATGCTGAAAAGCTTGCGCATCTTTACTTGAAAATTTTTTCATACCCGAAAATAACAATTGCGATGGTAAATGGTTTTGCTTTAGCCGGAGGCTGTGGGCTTGCAAGCGTATGTGACTTTATCATTGCATCAAAAGAAAATGCAAAATTTGGATATACCGAACCTAAAATTGGTTTCATACCAGCAATTGTAATGGCGTTTCTCATAAGAAGAATTCCCGGTGGAAAAGCAAGAGAACTTCTTCTAACTGGAAATATAATTGATTCGGAAGAAGCTGTAAGGATCGGATTGGCTAATTATTCAATTCCAGATGCCGAGTTGAAAAATTTTACTTTTAAGTTAGCTGAAAATTTAACTATGGAAACAAGCCGAGAATCTATTAAATTTATAAAAGAGATGCTTTCAAACATATATTTTCTGGGGATACACCAAGCGGTTGAATACGCTAAAGCGATGAATTCAATTTCAAGATTAACAGAAGATTGTCAAAAAGGTATAAACGCATTTTTAAAAAAAGAAAAAATAAAATGGTAAAATGAACGAAATTCAAATTTCCGAGGTTAGCAAGAAGTTAAAAAGCATAATCAGAAGCGTTCCAAATTTCCCGAAAGATGGAATTGTATTCAGAGACATCACAACGCTCTTAAAAGACAAGGATGCTTTTAAACTTGCCATTGACACATTTTATCAAAAATATAAAGATATTAAAATTGACAAAGTCGTAAGCGTTGAATCCCGAGGTTTCATCTTCGGTTCGGTTCTTGCTTATCTTCTCGGCGCTGGATTTGTGCCGATACGAAAGCCGGGAAAACTTCCCGCTGAAAAAATAAGACAAGAATATCAACTTGAATATGGCATTGACGCAATGGAAGTCCATGTTGACGCGATTAAGCCCGGCGAGAAAGTTTTAGTTCACGATGATCTACTTGCAACAGGTGGAACTGTCTCAGCTGCGTGTAAATTAATAGAGCGACTCGGTGGTGAAGTAGTTGGAATTTGTTTCTTGATTGAATTAAGCTTCTTAAATGGAAGGGAACGCCTGAAAAATTATGATATATTTTCAATCATTCAATATAACAGCGAACAAGAAATGTAAAAATGGAGAATAATTTCGTCTTAACAGCAACGCAAGCAATCCAGACGATCTTGTCGCCGGCGATCATGATATCATCAAGTGCTTTTTTTCTATCAGGTTTGAACGCAAGGCATTCAACGCTTGTGAATAGGGTAAGATTATTAAACGACGAAAAACGAAAACTCGTAAAAGAGCTTGTAAAACATGGCGAACTTGAATACACGGAGAATGTTCGTTTTTTGAGCATAAAAAATCAGATTGATATTTTAATCAAAAGGATCTGGTATATAAGAAACGCGATGCTTTGCCATATTGCTGCTGCTATATTTTTTGTTTTGACATCTTTCGCAATTGGATTAAACATATTTTTTGCAACCTCATTTATTCGTGAAGTTCCACTTTATTTGTTCGTCATCGGTCTTTTTCTTGTTCTCTGCGGCGTCTGCTTTCTTGGCCTGGATGTTTTGATTTCATATCGGGTTATCCTAATAGAGGTAAAAGGTGAAGAATAAAAAATTGATTTTAGAAATTAATTTTTTTAAAATTAACATCAAATGGAAGAGAAAATTAAAATAATAACGACGAACCGAAAAGCATATCATGATTACGAAATTATTGAAACAATTGAAGTTGGACTCGTATTGAAAGGAACAGAAGTCAAATCATTACGACAAGGCAAAGTGAGCATACAAGATAGTTACGCAATTATTAAAGATGGTGAGATATGGCTTTTAAATATGCACATAAGCCCTTATGAATATGGAAACATCCATAACCACGATCCACTTCGTGACAAGAAATTGCTTCTGCATAAACATGAGATCATACGACTTGCGACAAAAGTTAAAGAACGTGGTTTAACACTGATACCTTTGAAAGTTTATTTTAAAAAAGGAAAAGCGAAAGTTGAACTTGCGCTTGTCCGTGGGAAGAGAAAATATGAGAAGAAAGAAGACATCGCAGAGAGAGATCTACACCGGGAACTAAAGCGAAAATATGCAGATAAATATAAAGAATAGTTTCAAAAACAAAATTCCTATGCTAAGCAAAATTGAAATTTCCGAGCGTAAATGAACAAATGGATTTAATTAAGCATGGGACTGTTGAGATAATCCCCGAAGACGAACTCGTAAGAAAAATTGAAAACTCAATAAAGACGGGTAAGCCTTTAAAAGTCAAGCTTGGTTGCGACCCAACTAAACCTGATCTTCACCTTGGTCATTCTGTCGTGTTAAGAAAATTGAGACACTTTCAAGAACTTGGGCATATAGCAATTTTAATAATTGGAGATTTTACGGCAATGATCGGTGATCCCTCAGGACGAAGTAAGACAAGACCACAACTATCCTTTGAAGAGACAAGGATAAATGGACAAACATATTTTGAGCAGGCGAAAAAGATCTTGCTTCCAGAAAGAGTAGAAATAAGATATAATTCCGAATGGCTTGGGAAAATGACATTTGAAGATGTTATAAGACTTGCCAGCAAATACACGGTCGCAAGAATGCTTGAAAGAGATGATTTCAATAAAAGATATAAATCGGGGGAACCAATAAGCATTCATGAGCTTCTGTATCCACTTGCACAAGCGATGGATTCCGTTGCAATTGAAGCTGATGTTGAACTTGGTGGAACTGATCAAAAATTTAATCTTCTCGTTGGCAGAGATATACAAAAGGAATTTGGACAAGACCCACAAGTTATAATAACAATGCCACTTCTTGTCGGAACCGACGGCGTTGAAAAAATGAGCAAATCACTTGATAACTATATCGCTTTAAACGATCCACCTTCTGAAATTTACGGCAAAACCATGTCAATCCCGGATAATTTGATTTACGATTATTTTCTCTTAACAACTGATCTCCCACCACAGGAAATTGAAATAATTCGTCAGAAGCTTCAAGACCCGAGCGTGAATCCTAGAGATTTGAAAAGGCGTTTAGCTTGGGAA
>JBCNVC010000043.1:13179-13788 GCA_039630395.1 Candidatus Kryptonium sp.
TATGAAGCAAACAAAGCACAGGAAGAGTTTGATAAGATCTTTGTTAGAAAAGAAATTCCAGATGAAATTGAAGAATTTGAAATTGATGTCAACGATGGAAAGATCAGAGTCGTTGAATTACTTGTTCAAACTGGACTTGCAAGTTCAAAAAGCGAAGCAAAAAGATTAATTCAACTCGGCGGTGTGAGCATTGACGGCAACAAAATTAGTGATATTGACAGCGTTGTCACTCTTGAAAAATCATTTGTCATAAAAGTTGGAAAGCGAAAATTTTTAAGAATAAAGCCAAAAATTAAAAACTAAATTTTAAAGGAGGGAAGGCAAAATTGTATGTACCAACAAAAATGTTCCTGACGAAAGGAGTCGGCAGACACAAGGAGAAATTAACAAGCTTTGAAATGGCGCTTCGCGACGCGGGGATCGCACAATTTAATCTCGTTCGCGTCTCAAGTATATTTCCACCTGGATGTAAAATAATACCAAAAAACAAAGGACTTGAATATCTCAAACCGGGGCAAATCGTTCATGTCGTTATAAGCCAAGAATCAAGTAATGAGCCCAACAGATTGATTGCCGCATCAATTGGAGTTGCTATACCAGCTGATTCGG
>JBCNVC010000430.1:0-565 GCA_039630395.1 Candidatus Kryptonium sp.
TCAAAAACATAATATGTATAGTCATCTACAGTTATTTTCTGTATATTTGATGTGTTAGTTGTTTCTAAGTAGTGAAGTGCTCTGATTTCTTCTATTATGTCGGATATTTCTATTGTCTGGTGGAACTCTTGTTTTTTCTTTGATTTTGGTGTTGTGTTTTTCTCTTGATTTTTTTCTTTAGATGGTATATTATTATTCATAGTGGGTTGGTGTTGTTTCGGACGGTGGCTAACTGGATGTTGCCCCGTCCTTCCTATTTATTATGATATCAAATTTCCTCTTTTTGTCAATAGCTTAATTATCTCATCTAAATTTGTCTTCTTTTCTTCTCTTTTTGTCTTATGTTGCGCTCATAAGTGCACAATCTCTTTCTGTTTTAACAATTGCCTTTTGGATGCGGTTAGAAGTAATGGAGCGATAGCGTAATTGCGGCTTACCTATGAGCGCAAAGCTGCCGAAAAACCTGATGCCTCATTTCGGTAGTGTGGGATTTCCGTTTCTTGTAAACCAGTGCTCTTAGTGCTCTATTTGTCGTTATAGAAGAACCATCCCCTGTTGGCTTTTC
>JBCNVC010000431.1:0-563 GCA_039630395.1 Candidatus Kryptonium sp.
CTACAGTTCCCCTAAATTCCTTTCCCCACAAACTCCTTATGAGTTCCCTTATTTTTCCCACCTTCTTTTCCACCACCACATTACCGTCCTCTATGAGAGCAACGCCGGCAGAATCATAGCCTCTGTATTCTAACCTTTCCAGTCCCTGAAGCAAGGCAAACAAGGCGGGATTTGATCCTGTATAGCCCACTATTCCACACATGCCTAAAATTATATAGCCATGGAAAGAGTAATCGTAATAGGCGGCGGTCTTGCCGGTTCTGAGGCAAGCTACAGGCTTGCAAAGATGAACCTCAGGGTGATTCTGTATGAGATGAGACCAAGGAAGTTTACACCCGCACACAGGAGCGAGTGGCTCGCAGAGCTCGTATGTAGCAACACTCTGGGTAGCACGGAAATCACCTCCGGAGCCGGTCTGTTAAAGGCAGAAATGGAGCTTCTTGAATCTTTGGTAGTAGAAGCTGGCAAGAGGGCTCATGTACCAGCTGGTACTGCACTGGCTGTAGACAGGGAAATCTTTTCCAGATACATAACTAAAAGGAGAGAAGAGCATCCCAATATAA
>JBCNVC010000432.1:0-247 GCA_039630395.1 Candidatus Kryptonium sp.
ATTTCTTGTCTTTATATCCCACATGGTTCAGATGAGACCCGTCAGAGATTTTTAGTCTATCCTTTCTTCAAAAGCTTTATATCCCACATGGTTCAGATGAGACCAAAGGTTTTACCTGAACCCGAAGGGGCAATTATAACTTTATATCCCACATGGTTCAGATGAGACACCCCCTCACTTAAAACAAGGGTTACATTTCTTGTCTTTATATACCACATGGTTCAGATGATACCCGTCAGAGATTTTT
>JBCNVC010000432.1:257-562 GCA_039630395.1 Candidatus Kryptonium sp.
CAGACTTTATATCCCACATGGTTCAGATGAGACAAAGATAAAAGGTAAGTGCTCTTTAGTGTCATCTTCTTTATATCCCACATGGTTCAGATGAGACTTGGTATGCAAGAAGGGTAGCCAAGGAGATAGCAAACTTTATATCCCACATGGTTCAGATGAGACCTGAGACGAACGATTCCGTTAATCCAGCGTGCATTGTCCTTTATATCCCACATGGTTCAGATGAGACTCCCTGCCTCACCCAGTCTACAAATTCTTGAACTGTCTTTATATCCCACATGGTTCAGATGAGACGATAAGTCCAG
>JBCNVC010000433.1:0-559 GCA_039630395.1 Candidatus Kryptonium sp.
AGTTTAAATTCCACACTGGTTCGATTCTCACAAAAACATCGTCAAGATCAACTAAATCGACAACAATGTTTAAATTCCACACTGGTTCGATTCTCACTTCTTCTCCTTCTTCTGCTAATTACAGACTCCTCCCTGTTTAAATTCCACACTGGTTCGATTCTCACTTGAACTAATGAAGCAATCCAAATTTTTGATTAGAGAGTTTAAATTCCACACTGGTTCGATTCTCACAGTTAAATTCACCTCCACCAGCCTCGGCGTCATATCGTTTAAATTCCACACTGGTTCGATTCTCACTGCTTCGCCCTCGTCGGCTGGTTTCAAAAAATTCGCGTTTAAATTCCACACTGGTTCGATTCTCACAAACCCCTTCTGCCCAACATCATAAGGCTCATACGAGTTTAAATTCCACACTGGTTCGATTCTCACTTAGTTTGTTGCCTTCGTCTTCAAATACAAATGTTTTGTTTAAATTCCACACTGGTTCGATTCTCACCCTGTCTCCAATTCTAAATCTTCGCCCTTTCGCTTCGTTTAAATTCCACACTGGTTCGATTCT
>JBCNVC010000434.1:0-558 GCA_039630395.1 Candidatus Kryptonium sp.
GAATCGAACCAGTGTGGAATTTAAACCTTTTCATGTCCGTGTATATGATAAAGTTTTGCGATGTGAGAATCGAACCAGTGTGGAATTTAAACTTGACAATAGCAATGCTAATATATTATATATATTGTGTGAGAATCGAACCAGTGTGGAATTTAAACAACAATTTAATTCCAAGGTCAAGTTATTCGTTTAAATGTGAGAATCGAACCAGTG
The DNA here is from genome assembly GCA_039630395.1 of Candidatus Kryptonium sp. Taxonomy (GTDB): domain Bacteria; phylum Bacteroidota; class Ignavibacteria; order Kryptoniales; family Kryptoniaceae; genus Kryptonium. The sequence continues at coordinate 214 of JBCNVC010000434.1, forward strand.
TGGAATTTAAACGTATAAAGCACATTTCTTCTGACCTTTCTGCAAGGTGTGAGAATCGAACCAGTGCGGAATTTAAACAAGGAGTAAGGGTTTGGTATCGGGGTGGTTGGAAAAGTGAGAATCGAACCAGTGTGGAATTTAAACCAACCTACCACATAATACAACTTGCAAGCCCAAGGCGGTGAGAATCGAACCAGTGTGGAATTTAAACTTATGTAAGCATCATCAGGCGGATCTTCTTTGATAAAGTGAGAATCGAACCAGTGTGGAATTTAAACATTGTTCAGATTAACTCTGTTCATTTTACAACAGATAGTGAGAATCGAACCAGTGTGGAATTTAAAC
>JBCNVC010000435.1:0-557 GCA_039630395.1 Candidatus Kryptonium sp.
AAATATAAATCTCTGTTTCTATTTTGTCAAGTATTTTTCATTGCGCTCATAAGTGCACCATCTATTGCTGTTTTAACAGTCGCCTTTTGGGTATGGTTTGAAGCAATGAAGCGATAGCGTAATTGCGGCTTACCTATGAGCGCAAAGCTGCCGAAAAGCTGAAAACTTCAGTTAAGTGGCCTGGCTGACGGCCAACTCCATTCTTCTCTGCCACGGAAGGCTTGACAAAAACTAAAAATGTGATAATATTTTTGTAAGAAAAGGGGTGCGACATGATGGAAGAGAAGGTGGAAAAAGCTACGAAGTTTTGGAAGGAATATAAACAACGACAGTTATCTCTATACTCTATATCTAAGAAAACTGGTGTTGATAGAAGAGAGTTAGCTGTTATTTATTACTTTCTTGAGAAGATAGAAAAAAGCAAAACATCTCATGATAAAACACAATCTCTTAATAACGAAGAGTTAGAATATTATCGTTCTAAGTTCGAAAAATGTGATAAGATTAACACTTATCTTGTCATCTTCTTTGTTGTCGTTGCTTTCCTTCTTTTTTCT
>JBCNVC010000436.1:0-557 GCA_039630395.1 Candidatus Kryptonium sp.
TGAATCGTACCTGTGAGGGATTGAAACGAAATTCAAAGCGACGCCGACGACTCGAGCATACTGTTTGAATCGTACCTGTGAGGGATTGAAACATCATATTAATTGCAATATCAGCAGGCAACTTTTTCTTGTTTGAATCGTACCTGTGAGGGATTGAAACAAGCAATAGGTTGGCTTAAGGATGATGAGGAATATAGTTTGAATCGAACCTGTGAGGGATTGAAACAATCGTAAAGACAGATGATATTGGGATTATAATAAGTTTGAATCGAACCTGTGAGGGATTGAAACTCGCAAGCGTAATCGAAATTATTATGTTCTCGCCAACAGTTTGAATCGTACCTGTGAGGGATTGAAACATTGGACTCAAATTTAAGGATAAATTGTTAATCATTTGTTTGAATCGTACCTGTGAGGGATTGAAACAACAATCCAATGTCCTATCAAATCCTCTGGTGAGGATTCGTTTGAATCGAACCTGTGAGGGATTGAAACATTTCAATCACAATTACAATCACAATTTCAATACTCGGTTTGAATCGAACCTGTGAGGGATT
>JBCNVC010000437.1:0-554 GCA_039630395.1 Candidatus Kryptonium sp.
TATACCCCCATATGTATATGTTATTTCTGCCTGCACAGTGGGTTTTATATATACTCCTATCGTCCTTCTCTTTTCTATTCCATTACTTGGAACTAGCTTCATAAGGATAGCAATAAATCTATTGCCCGTAATAGTTCTTTGGTATATGTTTGCACTCGGTCTATCTATTCTGTTAGCTTCTTTGGCTGTTTATATTAGGGATATATCTCAAGTTTTAGGTCCAGCGCTAAATTTTTTATTCTACAGTGTTCCAATCATTTATCCCTATTCATTGGTGCCAGAAAACATAAAGCCCATAATAAAGCTAAATCCACTCTTTTACATGGTAGAAGCTATATACCTCCAAGCAATAGAATTTAACCTGAAGGCAATAATTTTTTGCTTACTCATAGCTGTCATAGCACTTTCTTTTGGGGTCTTTGTTTACAGATATATGAGTGTAGGCTTTCTTGATGTGCTTTGAATCTTAAGTTTGTGATATTTGTGATATAATTTATAAAGGTTATACGTCGGGTGAGAAATTAAGCTAAGTTCTTTTTCCTGAAGAAGCTATA
>JBCNVC010000438.1:0-553 GCA_039630395.1 Candidatus Kryptonium sp.
CATATACAACACCGGCAGAAGGGAAATATATCTTATGGAGGATGAAGAGGCTATTTGCGTTTTTGACCTGACAGAGGAAGAAGCCAGAGAGCTTGGCTTTCTGATTACTGGAGCTGTATTCCAGCCTGTAAAATCTGAGAAGATGGAAATCATACTGAGGGAAGTGGTCATGGAATGGGTTAAGGTGGAAATGGGTTCTAACTTCTCAGGCAAAACCATAGCAGAGTTACAGATTAGAAGAACAACAGGAGCTTCTGTGATAGCCATAGACAGGATGGGTAAGATAATACCCAGTCCAGACCCCTACAAGGAAAAAATAGAGCCGGGGGACATCCTCATCGTTGTGGGAACGCGTCCACAGATAAAACATCTCTTAGAACTTTGTGGAAGGTGTAGCACCTAAAATGCACAATCCACAGGATTTTATACTGGCGGGAGGGGTTTTCCTGCTACTGTTTTCATCAGCCTTTTTCCTTTCAAAGTTAAAAGTGCCTTACATACTCTCCTTTATGCTCGCTGGGCTTTTTGGGAAACTCCTTTTAACTCACAGGGC
>JBCNVC010000439.1:0-552 GCA_039630395.1 Candidatus Kryptonium sp.
CCAGCAAACCCCGGCGGGAAATGACATTTAACACAGGTGACATCTCTATGCGAAGACGCCTTCCAGCTTTCATAAAACGGTTCCATATAATGACAAGTCGGGCAAAATGACGGACGAGATGTAAATTCAACCGAAAAAGCTAAAACGAATAAAAACACCACGATTACAACGCCAATCTTTAAAATCAATTTTTTCCTCTTTTTTTCCATTTTCCTGTCTCATTTATTTTTACGCAAGTTCAACTTTTTAATAAATTTTTCAACTCTTTGTCAAAATTTATCAATGTTATGATGTTTTAAAGAACCGTTGAAATCCTAATCAATGGTTCCTATCGCTTCAAAACCTCTCCTACTAAACATTAAAAGAAAATGCTGAGCTCGCCACAATATCAAGAAGTGTAAAATTCTCCTCTCGTAATTCATTATCTTAACTCTACATTTTATTCGCGTTCCTATTCATAATATTCAAAACTTGCTCTTATTCCATCAAGAACTGAAACCTCGGATTCAAGTTCCTTTAATTTTTCTTCAAGCAATCTGCGATGTTCCTTTT
>JBCNVC010000044.1:0-13739 GCA_039630395.1 Candidatus Kryptonium sp.
GTAGTGATGACTCCGTTATAATACAGAGTGCACATACAATTACAGTAGATGCAGATGCAAGTGTTAAGGGACTAAGACTTTTAGGTGCTGGTTCGGGAACACGATTAGTTGTTTCTAATAATGTCACCTTAACTATACATGGCAGTTTAAGTGCTGATGCATCGCCTTCGGCAGTATTAATTCAAACTCAAGGGACTGGTAAAGTTAAGTTTGTAGGAGCTTCAAGAACGCTATTTCTATCAACTTGGGCAGCAAATCCTCAGAGATGGACACTTGAAATAGCCCTTAATCCAGATGCGGTTGGAACTTCTGCTTCAAATATAAAAGCTGGAACCTTAATCATTTCAAGTGGCACATTGCAAATAAGTGGTGATGTAAGACCTGATAGTGCTGTTTCAGGAACTGGAAAACTTTTTATAAATAGCGGAGCCAAATTAATCGTCGGCGGAAATATAAGAAAAACAGGAACAGCTGGTGATAAATGCGATTTGGTACAAATTGAAGGTACTCTTGAAATCAGTGGGTCTGAAATATCTGCTAACAATATAATAGTGAAAAGTGGTGGTGTTCTTGTAAGTAAAAGATCAACCGGTCATACTATAAATGGCACTCTAACATATGAATCTGGTTCAACGCTTGAATATTCTGCATCAGCAGCTCAAACAACCGGTGGTGAATTAACCTCAAATATTTCAAATTTAAAAATCAACAACTCCAACGGGGTCACCTTAAACAATTCAACCACAGTTGAAAACCTAATTTTTGCTACTGGCAAGTTAATCACGACTGCTTCAAGGACAATAAAAGTTACTGGCTCAGTCACAGGAGCCGGTGCAGGGAAGTTTGTTGAAGGAAATCTTGTTTATCCAATTTCATCAACGGGTTCAAAGAAATGGGAAACTGGACAAGGGAATGACTATCTGCCTGTTACAATAAACTTCACATCACTTTCTGGCTCTGGCGATGTGACCGTTTCTGCAATTGACAGCGTTTCTCAACAACCAGATGGACCACTCGGAAACAATAAGGTTTTAAGAAGATGGTTTAGAATCCAAAAAACAGCTGGAATTACAAGCTTTTCAGCAGATATTACATTTTCCTATTCGGACGCGGATCTTGCACGCCAAGGTATAACTGATGAAAATTCTCTTCGTGTTTTCCAATGGGACGGAACTCAATGGATAGAATTACCAGTGACTTCAAGAGATTTGGATGACAACACTTTAACCGTTTCAGGGGTCACATCGTTTTCTGATTTTGTAATTTCCTCCACTGCTGATGGTCCTTTGCCGGTTAACATCAAACAATTCTTCGCAAAAGTATCTGGAAATGTTGTTAAACTTTTCATTGAAACTGCGACAGAAACAAACGAATTCAAAGGATTTAACATTTATAAGGGCGAGAGTTTGGATGCAGTTAATCTTGTTGCATCATATGTAAGAAATGATAACTTAAAAGCGAAAGGTTCAAGCGCTTTCGGTGCCATCTATGAGTGGGAAGATAAAAATATCACGACAGGTAAGAAATACTATTACAGACTTGGTGCAGTAAGTGCGAATGGCGAGAAACTTCTTGACAAAATTGTCGAAGTCAATGTTGAAGTTCCTACTTCTTTTGCTTTGTATCAAAATTATCCAAATCCATTCAACCCAACGACGACCATAGAGTTTGACCTACCAAAGGAAACGAATGTAAAGCTTGAGATATTCAATTTGAGGGGAGAAAAAGTTGCAGAATTGATAAACAGAAAATTGGAGTCCGGGCGCTATAGCGTTGTGGTTGAGTTTAAAGATATGCCAAGTGGAATTTACTTCTATAAATTGACGACGAATGAATTTTCAGATGTTAAGAAGATGGTTTTGATGAAGTGAAAACACAAAAGCTCACCCCCGCACAATTTCAAAAGGGTGGATAAAAAAGCGGGGGTGAGCTTAATTTTTCATGTGTAAACTGTTAAAAATGTTTCAACGAGTTTTCTCTCATAGTAAAACACACCTTTGCCCATCGTCTCTTCGGTCCAAGTAATTGGTTTTGCGCCGGGGTCAAAAAGATATGCGGTGTATCCTCCAAATGTCTCAATTCTATTTCCGAATGGATCAAAGAAATAAATTCCACTTCCTCTTGTAATTCCATGACGACCGGGACCCCAATCAATTTTAACATCGTTCATAACCATGATATCGGCTGCGCGGAAAATATCTTGTGCACTTGATATATGAAATGCGAAGTGATGCATTCCAGCCTCTCTTCCTGGGACAATTGCAAGGTCATGAGGTTGTTGCCTTGCCTGATATAACCATGCAGCAATTGGTTGTCCCTCACTATTTACAACATATTCCGTTGCTCTAAATTCAAGAACCTCTTCACAAAATCTTATCATCTTCGTCGGGTCCGGAGCTGTTATTAATGTATGATCAATCTTCGGTGGATTAATTGCATCAAATTTCAAATCCCTTGGCCATGGGTCTGGGCTTTCTTTCGGAAGCATATTTCCGGGGATCTCAATCTCGTAAAAGATTTCAAAATTATGCCCAGATGGCGTTTTAAAACTGATCGCTTTGCCTCGCTTATAATCTTCAGGAATAACTTGATATTGAACTTCATACTGTCTTAGCTTTTTCTCAAAATACTCAACATCTTCAGGATCAACAGTTCTCCATGCTGCTCTTACCATTCCTGCTGAATCTGATTCAGTTAATATAACTGAATAAGCAAGTTGTTCATCCCAAGTTTTCAAATACGCCTTTTTACCAGCTCTTTCAGCAAGTTGAAGTCCCAAGACATTTGTATAGAAATCAAGCGCATCGTCAAGGTCAAGAACCCTGACCTCAACATAGCCGAGGCGTGAGATTCTAAACGGCATAGGGCACCTCCGTTTTTTAATTTTTAAAGATTTGTTCTCGTTTTAAAAAGAAAAGAATAAAACTCATCATATCTTATCACTTTCACAGGTGAACCATCTATTAAGCTTATTTGAATATCTTCAAGTGGTATAGCTCTACACGAAAGGCAGAAACCATTTTCTTTCTCTTCATCCGTTAACATAATTTTTGAAACCCTGCCAAATTCAACTTTACCTTTAACCTTAATTTTACAAACCCCGCATCCGCCTTTCGTGCAACCATGTGGTAGTTCAATTCCAGCTCTTAGTGCAGCATCAAGAATTGTTTCATTTTCACGACAAAGAAATGTTATGTCGTTCGGCAAAAGATGTATTTTAAATTTTCCATTTTGCATATAACTTAACAGATTAAGTTTCAACTATTGAGCGTTTTTTCAAGCGATTTTCATCTCAAGAGAAAATTCTTAACAAGTTCGTTAAATTCATCTTTCTTTTCAATTTGAGTCCAGTGCCCACAATCACCAAATATGTGAAGTTCAGCGTTCGGCAATTTCTCAAAAATTCTTATACTTACCTGATAAGGTATAACTTTGTCAAGTTTTCCGTGAATCACAAGTACAGGAGCCTTTATATCTCCTAATTTGTCTTCAACATCCATCTCATCAACATGTTTTTGATACGGCGGATAAAACATTTTTTCATAAGTTTCTTGAAATCCGGGCTGGATTGAAGATTCATATCTCATCTTGATCAAATCGTCCCCAACGAGATTAGGATTACTTGAAAGCACTTCAATAACTTTTTTCATATTTTCCAAGCTCGGTTTATAACTCCAAACCGTCAAAAGCCCTTCAGTTATTGGGAATTTCACTCCGATGCTTCCCATTATCACAAGTTTTCTTATTCTTTCAGGGATTTCAAGAGCAACCGCAAGGGCAAGGGCTCCTCCCATGGAATTTCCGACGATATTAAGATCCCAAAGGTCAAAGTGTTTTATAAAATCGACAACATGTTTAACTCTATTTTTATGCGTATACTCAAAATTTTCCGGTCTTTCCGTATAACCAAATCCAACTATATCAGGTGCAAAGACTTCGAAACCATTTTCAACAAAAAAAGGAAGTGTTAATCTCCAATTTGCCCATGCAGAAACACCGGGACCTGAACCGTGAAGAAAGAGGATCGGAATTCCAGAGCCCATCCTGTGAAAATGTGTTTGAATTCCGCCTATTGTTTCAAAATATCCAGCTTCAAGTTTATCAAGTTCAATCATTTGAAGCGAACTATCACTTTTATATTCTTGATATAATGCCAACTTTTGAACCTCCAGTTATTCTGTCTTTTTCGTTGAAAAATTTTTCGACATAAATATCCTCTGCGAACAATCTACCCCGCATCAATGTTTTCACGCACGCGTCAACCATCGGTGGCGGTCCGGAAATGTAAGCCTTAAAACCTGTAAATTTTTGAAACCTCCTTTCAAGAACCTCGTGGACAAATCCAAGTTCACCATCCCACTCATCTTCTTCCAACTTTTCGGATAAAGCAGGTATATAGTGAAAATTCTTGTTTTGTCTTTCAATTTCCCAAAATATATCTTGATCATACAGATCACGCGTTGATCTAACACCATGGAAAAGATACATTTCTTGCTTAAATCCACTTTCAATTGCATCAAGGATCATAGCTTTTATCGGAGCGAGCCCTGTCCCACCAGCGAGGAAAAGTATCGGGTTTTCAAATTTTTTTCTTAACACGAATCTTCCAAATGGACCTGCAAATTTAACTGTATCACCCTCTTTTAATTCCTCAAAAACATATTTAGAGCCAATACCGCCGGGGACTTTTCTTATTTGAAGTTCAATTATTGAGTTGCCATCAATGATCGGTTTTGTAGCGATTGAATACGCGCGATTTTGACCAGTCCCCGGGATATCAAGTTGAATGTATTGTCCGGCGAGGTAAAAAATTTTGTCATTGATAATTTCAATCAGAAGTTTTCGTGTATCGCGTGCACAGTTGTCGATTTTAACGACTTTACCTGTAAAATCTTTTACAGGATAAAATTCAATTCCTTCCTCAATTTCAACATCTGCTTCTATTACGAGATCGCTTTTCGGTTTTGCTGTGCAAATCAAAGCATAACCTTCTTCCCTTTCAAAATCCATCAATGCAAAATTTGAAGCGAGCCCAAAATCAAATTCGCCCTCTATAACTTTTGACTTACAAGTCCCACAAGTTCCGTGAGTACAAGCATGCGGGATCCATACTCCATTTCGTAAACACGCATCAAGTATAGTTTGATTTTCATCGCAGGTTACTTCAACACCAAGCGGTTCAATTTTGACTTTATACTTCATAATTTTAAGCTGGCTTAAATTTAACTATTGATTTATGTCTCAAACCAAGTTCAGAAAGCGTTTTTTCGTCATCAGGTTTAAATTCATTATCAAAATGATACCACTTCCATTCTTTAACTTTCTTAAAATCGGGATCAAGTCCATAAAGTTGTCCTAAAATTTGTCCGACGAAATCTTTCCACTTCATATTTTTAGGAACCCTCCAAGCGGAAGCAGAACAGAAAAACGGATTATCAATCCAATAAGCGTAAACTATTATATCATCGCCGAAAACCTCTGCTCTATCGCGAGCAGGGAACTTATAATTATAAAGAGCTTTAACAGCCATTTTAAACCTCCATTTGTTTTCATTATTAAAAATAGGGCGGGGAAACCGCCCATGTTTGAATTTAAACCAAGACTGTTGCCATATCCTTATGCCATTCTTTCCAATTCTTGTAATCTTCGGAGACGAAATAATCAAAGTTATCCGTTTGAATGTTATACCATTTCAAGACCTGTGGAACGACATCCTCGGGTCCTTTCGGTGGCTCAGCGAAGCAATTTCCTTTGTAAATTTCATGGACTGGTAACCATGCTTGGACGAATTTTTCAGGTTCCCGCTCAAATATCCACTTACAACCGTCGGAGCAGAAATGATAAATCTCACCCTCATATTCGGTATACCTTTGAACAAAATTATTTGGATTATCTGGATCTGTGAAGCCCATAGGTATCTGGCATACTTGACAAAGTTGTGGCAATCCGATGTAATAAAATCTGTCGCCAGGCAACGGTGTTTTCGCTTCCTTTGCCTTTTCATATCTCCAGCGATAATACTGATTAAATGTTCTCGGATATTTCTCCGCAAGCCATTCCATTTCCGCTTCTGTTGGAATCCAAGAGTGGAAAGCAGCTGCGAATGTAAACGAGAACAAAATCCAGTAAACATCATGTGAAAGAAATTCTTTCTCTTTTATTGATTGTTCCATATGCAATGGTGGTCTAATTCCATATCTTTCTAAATCTCGGAACAAACCTTCAATTATTTGATCTTCAACATAAAGCTCAAACGATTCCTTCCACGACATAACCCTTTTTGGAAGCATATAATCCATCATCGCGCCAACAAGCGAAGTTAATCTATAGCCACGCCACCACCATTTATCAATCCATTGTTGAATTATTGGCACATTATCTTCGTGTTGTTCTAGTAGGAACTTAACAACTTGAAGCCCAAGCGTCATATGTCTTGATTCATCGGATTGCGCGCTGAAACCAAATGTCATAGTTGGAGTATCACCGTTATAAGCAGCGCCTGACATGAACGGAACGAAAAGAAGATTTGTCAAAGCATATTCAAATGAAAATGAAATCGCAGTTATGTATTCAAATGGTCCAGCGGTAACGGCATCGTCAAAATAAGATTTCGGCACGCTTAAATACCAAACTCTATCGTGCATATGTGTCATTGAGTGAAAACCATCATAATATTTGTTAAAGTTGCTTCCAGCATGAACTTCAATTTGCGTATGCCTTAACTCATCCATTGATTGAAAAAATCCAGCTGTCCTCGGACCGGCGCCCGGAAGATGCCTTGCAACGAAAGCGAATCCACGATGCGCCATATATTCAAGCGGTGTGACACCTTGAATAAAAAGCTTAATTGAATTCAAATATCTCGCATCGGAAAGCGTTAAGTGCCCCTGATTTTGAATAAATCCATCAAGAATCGCATAAAATCGCCTGTCTTTCTCCGCCTGATATTTCCAATAAGCTTCAATTGTCATCCTGAATGGATCCTCCCACTTGTTCCAATCTTTAATTTTTATGCCTTCATATTCAGCGTAAGGATAAATATCTTTTTTACTTACATAAGTCGGCTCCCAATCAAGTCCACGAGTATAGATATGATATTTTTGAGCCAGTGTTAATTTCTTCTTTGCCATGGTCTGCACCTTCGTTTATTTTTAAACTTTGTTTTACATATGTGTATCCCACCGAATCAAAATCCTATCGTCATCCCATTCTGCGAAATTCCCAGCGTATGAGATTATAACGAGATTAAACTCCTGCGTATCCCATGGACGCCCCATGAAACTTTCAACTGTCTCACGGTTGATTAGAAGCTTTTCTGGATGTCTTACTTTGTAATAGCCAGGGAATTCATCAATCTTTGCGCCGGGATTATCTTTCAAAATCGCTTGTAAAACATTATATCCTTCCTCATTTTTTTGAAGATCAACAGCGACAAATCTTTCCCTTTTTGTTTCTACGACCGCCATTTCGCACCTCCGTTTTTTAAATTTTAATGTTCAAACCAAGTTTACTGTAAATTTCACGCGCATGATTTAAAACACTTTCTTTCGCCTTCTTGAAATCACCTTTCTTCCTTGGCATCATAAAAACATCAGAAAATTCATCAATTGCTTTTGAAATTTGACCAACGTAATGACTTAGCTTTGACTGAATGAATTTTTTGTTATTCTCCCCATAGGTTGGATCAGAAACAAAGACTTCAAAAAGTTTTTCAGTCCATCGCATGTTGTCTTTATACATGTCGTAAAAATACTTGCTGAAAAACGAGAAAGTCGTAACCCCATTTTCAACCGCAAGATTATCAAGTTCAATATGGACGAGAGGATTGACAAAAACATCAATGGCAAGATTTTGTCCAATTAAAACTTCACCCCAATCTTGAACCGTTAATAATTTTTCAACATATTCACGCAACGGTTGGAAAATTTTGTCCTCAAGCCAAGTCTTCTTCGCATTTTCAAAAATATCTCCATCCGGCTCTGGAAGTTCAAACGCTATTCTCGTTATAAGTTGCGCATTTGCATACTTATCACAAGCGTTAAACTCTGCACATTGAGTTATTGATGTACCATATCCAAATCTGGCAACACCAACAAGCAGAATCCAACCTGCATATTCAAGATGTCTCAACGGTATGAAATAGCGATTGTAAACCTTAAGCCAATTTTCATCAACTTTCGCAAATAACCCACGCTCTTCACAAAACTCAAAATATTTATCAACCGCTTCATAATTTTTTGCTCTCGTTGCGTTATAGGTGTAGTAATAATACTGCCTCGGATCAAGAAATGAATAATAATCTGTGAGTTTCAGTTCAGAATAGTTCACATCAAAAATTTCGACCCCTTCGCGCCAAGTTGGTCTGTAATGGAAATTTTCTCTTTGTTGAATGTCAACTGTTGCCTCCTCATATCTTGACGCAGGTCTATTTCCGTATCGTTTCAAAAGATAATCAAACGCCAAGCGCTTCGGTTCAATTACTTTTTGCTTGATCTCATATTGAGTTGACATGATAGCACCTCCGTTTTTATTTTTTATTCGCTTTTTTAGTCATCTTTGAGATCCCATCCTGCTTTTTCTGTCTGTATTCCTCAATTGGAAGACCCGCAACCGCAAAGTTCTCATTTGGGACTTCGTTTATTATTATGCGAACGCTTTCTGGATTTACACCAAGCGATTCAACAACAGCGTCGGTTACTTTTTTTATGAGGTTTCTTTTAATTTCATTGCTTCTTCCTTCAAGCATGTTGATTATCACTATCGGCATAAAACTTTCCAATTGATTTTTATTTCTGAACCACGAAAGTTGAAGCCTCGCCAACACCGCATATTGTGACTTTTATAAAATCTCCATTTTTCACATCAATTGCTTCGGTAATGCTCCCTGTTAAAATTATACTTCCGGCTCTCACTTTTTCACCACGCTTTGAAAGGAACTTAACAAGTTGGGACACAGCAATTGCGGGATTTCCAAGCACCGCTCCCAAAGCTCCCGTCTTTTCTGGTATCCCATTTCGTTCAAAAATTACACCAGACAATCTCAAATCAACTTCGTTAGGTCTTCTTACATCCGAACCGATCACGAATCTTGAAGCCGAAAAATTATCAGCGATGACATCAATTAGTTCAAACTTAAAATCTTTATATCTTGAATCAACAAACTCAACTGCTGGTGCAACGAACTTTGTTGCCTCTATTACCTCATAAGGTGAAACATCCCCATAGAGGTCATTTCCAATTATAAAAGCTATTTCCGCTTCCGCTTTGGGATGAATTAATTCATTCAAATTAACTTCCCCACCGTCGTCTATTTTCATATAATCAAACAAATATCCAAAACCAACGCTGGAAATTCCCATTGACTTTTGCTTTGCCCTGGTCGTGAAAGCAAGTTTATAGCCGATAATTTTATTTCCCAGCGAAAGTTTAATTTTAACAAGTTCTTTTTGTATCAAATAAGCATCGTCAATTGTAATTTCTGGATGCATTTTTACGATTTGTTCTGCTTCCTTTCGGTCAACTTCACATTGATGAAGATACTTCGCAAGTTGTTTCAGCTTGCCATTTTTATTTTTCGGTGCTTTTACCGGCACATCTTTTCAAAATTTATTTTTAATCTCAAACCTCAATCTCTTTCCCAAGTTTTCTTGCGAGTTCAACTGCTACATCAATTATCATATCTTCCTGACCGCCAACCATTTTTCTTCTTCCAAGTTCAAGCAAAATATCTCTTGTATCAACACCAAATCTCTGACTTGCTCTCTTGGCATGAAGCAAAAACGATGAATAAACCCCTGCATATCCAAGCGATAAGCTATCCCTATCAATTACTACATCAACATTTTTTCTTTTCATCATTGGTCTGACGATGTTTTCAGCTGCGTCCATAAGTTTATAAAGATCACAGTTGGTTTTTATACCAGCTTTATTAAACACGGCGATCAAAACCTCAAGTGGTGCATTTCCAGCACCCGCTCCAAGCCCACATAGCGACGCGTCAATTCTATCTGCGCCGCTTTGAACTGCCGAAAGAGAATTTGCAACTCCAAGCGAAAGATTATGATGGGCGTGAAATCCAGCTTGACAATTTAAATTATCTTTGAATGCTTTAATTCTATCTGCAACATCCTGAGGAAGCATTGCTCCAGCTGAATCAACCACATAGACACAATCGGCACCGGCGCTTTCCATTATTTTTGCTTGTTTAACAAGCTCATCCGGTTCAATCATATGCGCCATCATTAGAAAACCAACTACTTCAAGCCCTCTTTTCTTTGAATACTCAATATGTTGAATTGCTATATCTGCTTCGGTGCAATGCGTTGCAATTCTTACTACCTTCACGCCGAGATCAATCGCGACTTCCAAATCCGCTATGGTTCCAATTCCAGGCAAGAGCAAAACATCAAGTTTTGCATTTTCTAAAACCCCAGCAACCGCAGAGATATACTCCATCTCCGGATATTTTGAAAACCCATAATTTATCGCATTTCCGGCGAGACCATCTCCATGAGATACTTCAATTATATCAACCCCAGCCGAATCAAGTGATTTTGCTATTTTGACCATATCTTCAATTTCATATTGATGAGACATTGCATGCATACCGTCACGAAGCGTCACATCGTTTATGATGATTTTTTTGTCGTCCATTTTTAAATCTCCAAAATTTTTTTATTGAACGCTCGCTCTTTCTTTCAAAATTTTCTCAGCAAAAAGTTCCCCAACTCTAAGCGCCGCAGATGTCATTATATCAAGATTTCCAGCATACTTCGGCAAATAATGTCCTGCGCCTTCAATTTCAAGCAAAATTGTAACCTTGTATCCACGATTGAACTCTCCATATCCCGGTATCTTCAAAGGATACTTGTCAAGCGGATCAAAAATTGGTTCGCTTTTCAAATTATATCCTGGGACATATTTCTTAACTTCATCCACCATTTGATATATTGATTCAGAAACCTCATCAGGATCGCATTCATCTGCTAATGTGTAAACCGTATTTCGCATTATAATTGGTGGTTCGGCTGGATTTAAGATAATTATCGCCTTGCCCTTTTTTGCTCCACCGATAACTTCAAGACCTTTCGCCGTAGTTTGTGTAAACTCATCTATGTTTTGTCTCGTCCCAGGTCCGGCGCTTTTGCTCGCAACCGATGAAACTATCTCCGCATAATGAACCTTTACAATTCTTGAAACAGCATAAACCATAGGTATTGTTGCTTGCCCACCACAAGTTATTAAATTAACATTTAATTTATCAAGATGCTCACCGAGATTTACCGGTGGAACAACATAAGGACCTATTGCAGCTGGTGTCAAGTCAATAGCTATTTTCCCAAGATCTTTATAAATTTTTGCATTTTGAAGATGTGCTTTCGCACTCGTTGCTTCAAATATAAGTTCAACCTGATCGACGATTTCCTTCCTTTTCAAAAACCCATCAATACCTTCATAGGTTGTCTCAATCCCAAGCCGTTTCGCACGCGCAAGTCCATCCGAATTCGGATCTATACCAACCATCATAACTGGTTCAAGATTCTTTGAATAGCGTAAAATTTTTATCAAAAGATCCGTCCCTATGTTTCCACTTCCGACGATCACACATTTAACTTTTCCATTTGCAAAGTTACTTGACATATCAAATTTCAAAATTTTGTTGGGAAATATTCATCCAGATCAATCTCATCTGGAGATTTTATATTTAACCTCACAAGATGCTGAAGATATTCGCTTATCTTTTTTCTATCTTCCTCTGTATCCGCAACGAGAACGATTTTATTTTTAACTCTGAAATCTTCAAATATCGCATACGGCATCACGAGTTCGCCCGACTCAAGCCAATCAGAGTAGTGAGATAACCTAAATTCAACGAATTTATCAAGAAACCTTGTAAATCTTGCGTACATTTTATCAACCTTCATTCAAATTTTACGCTCACGCTTCCAAGTTTTTGGATTGTGACTTTGAAGAAATCTCCCCTCTTAGGAACTACAAGTTGACCGAGCGAACCAGAAAGAATGATTTCACCAGCTTTTAGATATTCTCCAAATTCAGCGAGTTTGTTTGCAAGCCAAGCAACCGCCTTTACAGGATTACCGAGCGATGCTGCTCCAGCACCAGAAACAACAACATCGCCATTTTGTTCAAGTAGCATTCCTAAACATCTTAAATCAAGATTATCAATCGTTGTTTTCTTCCCACCAAGAACAAACAACCCGGATGAGGCGTTATCGGCTATTGTATCTTGAATCTTTATTTTCCAATCCTTAATCCTGCTATCAACTATTTCAATTGAAGGAACAACAAATTCGGTCGCTCTTAAAACATCTGCCTCAGTGATCCCTGGACCTATTAAATCTTTCCCAATCACAAATGCGATCTCACCTTCAACCCTCGGCTGAATTAAACTGTTAAGTTTAATAGTGCCTCCGTCTTCAACATACATCGTATCAAAAAGATACCCGAAGTCCGGTTGATTTACATTTAACATTTTTTGAACAGCATAACTTGTAATTCCGATCTTTCTTCCTTTGATTCTAAACCCACTTTTTAGTTTCCTCTCAACATTTAAACGCTGAATTTCGTATGCCTCCTCAATTGTTATAGCCCCGTTTTTTGCTGTCAGCGGTTCAATCGGTTTTAAATTTAATTCAGCAAAATACAGCTCTTCTGCGAATATTTTTCAATGTAATCTCGCATGATGCTAAAAAATTGTTTTAAAAAACCGCAAGAAAAAACAAATTCCTAGGTTACAACTTTAAAAGACACAATTCACAATTTTATGCACACATTTTTCAGCTCCGTATAAAACTTGAAGCTGTAATTTACCTTCTTTTCCAATTCCACTCATCTTCATTCCACCGAATGGTGTTCTCAAATCCCTCAAAAACCAAGTGTTAATCCATATAACTCCTGTTTCAATCTGTGAAGCAACGCGATGTGCCCTCGCTAAGTCTCTTGTCCATATGGTTGCATTTAATCCATAGTGAGTGTTGTTGGCTCTTTCAATGACTTCTTCCTCAGTATCAAATGGTGAAACAGTCACGACTGGACCAAAAATTTCTTCTTTGATAACCCTACAATTATCATTTAACCCCACTATGACGGTAGGTTCAAGCCAATTTCCTGTTTTGAATTTATCGGGAAGGTGCTCTGGTGTTTTTCCACCCGTTAAAATTTTTCCACCTTCTGCTGCGGCTATCTCAAGGTAGGTGCGTACTTTTTGAAGGTGCTCTTCACTTATCAACGCCCCCATTTCTGTTTCAAAGTCAAGTGGATCGCCAACTTTTATTTTTCTTGCGCGTTCAACGAGTTTTTCAACGAATTCATCATAGATTTTCCTTTCAACATAAATTCTTGAGCCACATAAACAAACCTCACCTTGATTTGAAAAGCTTGACTGAATTGTCACATCAAGCGCTTGTTCAATATCGGCGTCAGCGAAGATGATATTTGGATTTTTCCCACCGAGTTCAAACGAAAGCTTTTTAAGATGTTGTGAAGCGATTCGCATTATTGCTTGCCCAGTTGTTGTTTCACCAGTAAGCGAGATCAACTTAACATCGGGATGCGCAACAATGAATTCACCTGCTGAATTTGGTCCGAAACCATGTACGACATTTAAAACTCCATCAGGAAGACCAGCTTCAGCTGCTATTTCAGCTAATTTTGTAGCGGTTATCGGGGTAAGCTCAGAAGGTTTTATTATGCATGTATTTCCGGCTGCAAGACACGGA
>JBCNVC010000440.1:0-552 GCA_039630395.1 Candidatus Kryptonium sp.
AAGATGCTTCTTTATTTAGAAAAAGACGCCCCAGTGCTGGTCTCATCTGAACCATGTGGGATATAAAGCAAAAAAAGTCGAAGAGTTTTTATCCTTTTTAAAACAGTCTCATCTGAACCATGTGGGATATAAAGTTGAGGAAACTTTGAGAGCGGTAAAGCTTCAGCCCAGTCTCATCTGAACCATGTGGGATATAAAGAGTCAAGATTATGTGGTAGTGGATGGAGAGAGTGGGTCTCATCTGAACCATGTGGGATATAAAGCTGCTATGAATGCTATTACAGCAGTGGATATGGCTATAGGTCTCATCTGAACCATGTGGGATATAAAGTATTACTGATCGAGCAGTGCTTGAGGAGGCAATAGGTCTCATCTGAACCATGTGGGATATAAAGGTTAGAATGATTTTGTAGCTCGTGGTTGCTGAACCTGTCTCATCTGAACCATGTGGGATATAAAGTTTTATGAGACTGAGCAAAACTTAAGCATTCTTGAGTCTCATCTGAACCATGTGGGATATAAAGTATATTTTTCAACATGTTCATCTGGAAT
>JBCNVC010000441.1:0-550 GCA_039630395.1 Candidatus Kryptonium sp.
ATCTTTCCTCTCCTCAGGTTGTGCCCGTATTAGCTTCTCAACTTCTTCTTGCCTCCTCAGCAGTAAATCAAGCTCTCTCTCAAGTATCCTGATTTCCTCTTTAGAAAGTTCCTCTCCGATAACTTTCTTGAGAAATCGTATCCTTTCGTTAATAAATCGCATCCTTTGCCGAATTTCCCTTAGCTCTATATCTTCATCATCTACTGTGTTGGTTATGCCGGCACCAAGCACATAAACTTCACCGACTTCAGAAAGCAAATGCCGTATCATTTTCCTGAACTCATCCGCGGGCACATACTTTACATACAGGGTTTTTGTAAGTATGGGCTTTTCTGCAGTAGTGTTTTTTATGTACTTTTCAAGAACCTTTTCCACCCTTTCAAGGTCTGTTTTTCTTGCAGAAACTATTAGAGCGTTGAACTCTGGTGATTCTGTGACCACCATGTCCTTTATGTTAAGTTCCCTTATTGCCTTTGCTATGTCTTTGTAGGATATTTCCCTTCTTATGTAAAAGACCTTACTTATGTATTCCTCTTTGATTTCTGCACCG
>JBCNVC010000442.1:0-550 GCA_039630395.1 Candidatus Kryptonium sp.
CTATAGCTTCTTCAGGAAAAAGAACTTGGCTTAATTTCTCACCCGACGTATAGAAAGAGTATAATAGAGGCTAATGGCAAAAAAGCTTTTGGTGTTGTCCTCCGAGGACATTATCCTGTCCTTTCTAATTCAGGGAGATGTGGTATACAGAGTATGTGCAGAGGAAAGAAGCTCAAAAAAGCTGACAGATAGCATATTCAAGGGTAAGGTTAAGAGGCTTGCGAGGGGTATGGATGGGGTTTTTGTGGATGTGGGGTTGGATAAGGATGCTTTTCTTCCATTAAAGGGTGAGAGCTACAGGGTGGGGGAAAGTGTGGTGGTTCAGATGGTAAGGGAGCCAGAGGAAGAAAAGGGTGCAAAGCTTACCACCAATGTAAAGCTTGTTGGGAAATACCTTATATACTTCCCAAAGGGAAAAGAAATTAAGTGTTCCAGCAAGGTACCGCCGGAAGATAAGGAAAGGTTATGCACCCTTTTGGAAGGGGAGCTTAAGGATGAAGGAATAATACTCAGAAGTTCTGCGGTGAATGTAAGGATAGAGCTAATAAGG
>JBCNVC010000443.1:0-550 GCA_039630395.1 Candidatus Kryptonium sp.
TCTTCTTTTCTGGTTTTTGTTTGTGCTTGTCTTTTTCAGTCTTGCCAGCACCAAGCTCCATCACTACATACTCTTCTCGTATCCTGCCATAGCCATTCTGCTGGCTCATGTGTGCAGCGAAGAATACTTAAGAAAGGTGCTAATTCTTTCTGTTTCAACTCTGCTCTTGATTTTAGCTTTGCTCTACCTTTACGAGGGTAAAAGGTTTACACCAAGAGCGTCTACTATAGTCAGGGATTACGAGGGTGAGGTCTACTTTTATAAAGCTGAGGACTCCGCTCTTGTTTTTTACTCGGGCAGGTGTATAACAAACTTGGAAAGCCCGGAGAAGGCTAAAGGCCTTGTCATAACCAGGGAAAAACACCAGGGAGAATTTAGCTTATGCCAGACAGTGTTGAAAGGCAAAGAATTTGACGGGGTTTATCTTTTGTTAGTCTGTAAAGGTAAAGAATAGCTTCAACTGCTTTGTCTAATACAGGTCTGTGAGATAATATCACACCATACGTCGGGTGAGAAATTAAGCCAAGTTCTTTTTCCTGAAGAAGCTATA
>JBCNVC010000444.1:0-550 GCA_039630395.1 Candidatus Kryptonium sp.
TTGAAAGAAATTAACTAACACTTACAAGGAGCGGGCTATGAGTGATTTTAATATGGAGGCTTATATTCAAAACCTTATAATCTACTCTTCGGATTTTTTGGAGGGGCTGAAAAAGCTTGGATTTACCGGAGGAGATAAACCAAGTAAGGAAGAGGTATACAAATTTATATTTGAAAAGATACCTGATAGGGAAAGTGGATTTTCTGACTTTTTGATGGGGTTTTTGAACCTTCTATATAAAGATTTTAATATAGATTTTTTCAAGAGTTTTGATGAGGTTTTTTTACTATACCACATATCTAAGCATGAAAGTGATTTGAAAAGACTTATTGATATTTACTATGCGGGGAAATTAATACCTGGCATAGATGACTACTCAATGTCTAAGTTAGGTAAGTATAAAAGGGATGATGCATTACAGGTGTTGGATCTGTTTGTTCTTATGGGTAGGTTTGTTCCGGATGTATACAAAAACTATGACTCTTACAAGAAAGATCCAGATATGCTGAAAAAGAGGGAATTGAAAGGTAAACCCGCTGGATTTAGAACG
>JBCNVC010000445.1:0-548 GCA_039630395.1 Candidatus Kryptonium sp.
AACTCCTGAAAAAGCTCGAGTGTTTTTTCTTTTTCTGTCATGTTTGAATCGAACCTGTGAGGGATTGAAACCAATAGCCGTCAACCTGTTCAAATGCTCCCTTTTCAGTTTGAATCGAACCTGTGAGGGATTGAAACGTGATATGGATTACATAATCACAGACGGGGAGATGATTGTTTGAATCGAACCTGTGAGGGATTGAAACGTAATTGAAACATTTTACACGAAGGGGATTAATCCAGGTTTGAATCGAACCTGTGAGGGATTGAAACTCAAAAATCATTTTCATTTTTAACTCCTTTTTGTTTGTTTGAATCGAACCTGTGAGGGATTGAAACCGTGCTCCAACAACCAACCAATCCTCCTTTTAAACTTGGTTTGAATCGAACCTGTGAGGGATTGAAACGATGTTGGGAGTGGAGTATTTGAAGGTGAGAGAACTGTTTGAATCGAACCTGTGAGGGATTGAAACGACTAAATTTTACAAGATAAATAGGAACATAATCTTATGTGGAAAGAGACACTGTACTCAATGTAACATATAGCGG
>JBCNVC010000446.1:0-549 GCA_039630395.1 Candidatus Kryptonium sp.
GTTTGAATCGTACCTGTGAGGGATTGAAACGACAAAATTATTGTCCCAGAAAAACATCCACATTTGTTTGAATCGTACCTGTGAGGGATTGAAACATAATTTTGTTAAGCGTCTCTTGACTTCCGTCGTAAAGTTTGAATCGTACCTGTGAGGGATTGAAACGAAATTCTTTAATTTTTTCAATAAATTTTTTTGTTTGTTTGAATCGTACCTGTGAGGGATTGAAACGATGGTAAATTTCCCTTATATTCAAGTCTTACGAAGTTTGAATCGTACCTGTGAGGGATTGAAACTGCCTTCATTTTTTGTTGTTTTTAACTTAATCATTTGGTTTGAATCGTACCTGTGAGGGATTGAAACTTGATGATAGCAATATTACTGTTTAACAGTTCCTCAAATGTTTGAATCGTACCTGTGAGGGATTGAAACTTGGCTTGCGACCTCAAGTTTTCCAGGAGAATTCAACAAGTTTGAATCGTACCTGTGAGGGATTGAAACATACTCGTTATTGCTTGATAAGCAAAAAAAATAAAGTGTTTGAATCGTACT
>JBCNVC010000447.1:0-549 GCA_039630395.1 Candidatus Kryptonium sp.
ACACTCCATGTTTTAGGAGAGAGGCTGGTTCCCACGGTAAAGATGTGAGAGGTATTCTAAGACAGCACCAGTTTGACAAGGTTGAGTTAGTTAAGATAGTAAAGCCGGAAGATTCCTACACAGAGTTAGAGAAGCTTGTGAATGAGGCTGAGAGGATACTCCAGCTCCTTGAGATACCCTACAGGGTAGTCCTGCTATGCTCCGGAGATATGGGATTCTCAGCTGCAAAGACATACGATATAGAAGTATGGATACCCTCACAGAACAGATACAGGGAGATATCCTCCTGTTCTAATACAGAAGATTTCCAAGCCAGAAGGGCAAAGATTAGATACAAAGATAAAGATGGAAAAAACCACTTTGTCCATACACTGAACGGCTCTGGCCTAGCAGTAGGTAGAACCCTGATAGCCATCATGGAGAACTACCAAAGGTCAGATGGCACTTTCGACATTCCGGAGGTTCTAAAGAGATATCTATGAGATACCCTAAAGTTTTTATACTGATAGCTACTTATGAGATACTAATAACCAGTTTCATAGTCATATC
>JBCNVC010000448.1:0-548 GCA_039630395.1 Candidatus Kryptonium sp.
TATAGCTTCTTCAGGAAAAAGAACTTGACTTAATTTCTCACCCGACGTATAATCCTATAATTATAAGCTACGTAATACAGAAATAAATTCAATCTTTAACTGTTACCGCCATGGTTTAAGGAAGGCTTTATAAACTTTATCTTCTCGTACCATGCTGGTCCGGCACGTAGCAGGCTAATAGAATTCCTGTCAAATACAGACTTAAGAGGTAAGTGTCGGATGCGTGGAATGACTTTTTGTCTGATGATGCCATGGTTTTGGTTTTCAGGTCTATGCTCTCTTAGGAAAGAGTATGGGCTTTTCCTTTACGAAGCACTCCCTTTTGCTATAAGGCTTCAGATTACCGATGATAGGTTCACACTCCATAGCCCTGAAGACTTCCTTCATCTTATTGGGCATAAAGGGTTCTAAGAGGTTTGCCAAAAGGTATATGCCATCGGTGAGCGTGTATAGAACTTTTCTAAGTTCAGCTTCATCAGACTTTGCCAGACTCCATGGAGCTTTAACATCCACATATTTGTTAAGATAAGAGGAAAGCCTTAAAACAG
>JBCNVC010000449.1:0-547 GCA_039630395.1 Candidatus Kryptonium sp.
CTGGTTACAGACATTGTAGTTTCACAGGAATAATCGTATTAAAGGGGGCGAGTTCTCGCCCCATCTTGGATGTTATGGTTCAAAAGCTTTATTGTAGTTGTAGTTTTTCACCTTACCAGTTTTTTTATCAATTACGACTGTAAGTTCGTTGCATACTTCTTTGCTTTTAGTAGCCCCCAGCCCAGGAACGGTAATCCCAGTACCTCCTGTTCTGCAGTATTTGTAGATGTAAAGCTCATCATCACCCATGCTGGTTACCATAGTAGGAGCACCGAAAAGTCCAATTACATCAGTTCCTGTGGTTTGACCTGCCAATATTTTGCTTATATTTTCCTCCTTGATAGGCTTACCTGTCTCGTGCTTTGCAACACCGACAGCACAACCTGACAGGGCTAGCCCCATAGCTACAAGAGCAATGGATGAAACAAGTGTCCTCATTTCTTCCCTCCTGCAGTTTCAATTTTAATTCCTTATATTATTATATACCTTTTACCTTTTATACGTCGGGTGAGAAATTAAGCCAAGTTCTTTTTCCTGAAGAAGCTAT
>JBCNVC010000045.1:0-3219 GCA_039630395.1 Candidatus Kryptonium sp.
TGGCAAAAGAAATCTTAACTACAAAATTTTGCGCAAGATTTTGCTTTATGGATTCGGTGAAACACTGTCAAGCTTTTTTACAAAGATTCTTGACTACGAAAGCAGATTTGACACATTTAACGAAGATACCTCGCCCGACTTACAAATTTATAAAACCCCATTTAAACTCTATAATGAAGACAAAACAGTTACAATCCAAATTTTAATACCAACAGATGCATCTCGCGGAATTGAACTTGTTAAGGTTATTCTTTCCGAGGGTTCTACATTTGAAGACGAATTTACCACTAATTTCAAGCTTCAAGGAACTGTTTTAAATGGGATGGTTGAAATTCAACATGATGGACAAAAAACTGAAGTATCGCAAAATGAAAGTTTTTCACTTTTAGTAAAAACAACATCACATCAACCTGATTCCGCAAAGGGCTTTAAAATTTCAAACTTATCAAAAGGCACATCAGAGATTCTTTTACTTTTCACTCCGCCGGTATTTTAAGAAGAGCTACAGAAAATTTCCTCATACTTTTCGCAAACTACTTAACCCCAAGCCTTTCTCTTATCAATCTCGCCTCTTGACTTGCCTTTCTTAACTCATTGTAAATTGCCACTGAAAAATCCCGAACTCTTTCGGGCTTCGGTTTCGGTTTGTTTAGTTCATCAGTTAAATTCTTGTAATGTAGCTCCGCTCGTTTACAATAATCGTCAAGATATGAGATATTCCCCTTTACAAGTTCAATTTGCTGCTTGGTGAGTGATTTTTTGAGATTTGAGTAGGATTCCTTTACATCATTTAAACATTCGCCAATTTTGTCGGCGTATTTTTTAGCCACCTCCGGAATGACAGAATTTTCTCTTTCAACTTCAGCTTTCAAAGCCCCAGCATATCCACGCACATTCCTGCAACAAGTATCAAACTCATCAAAGCGTTCTTTCAACGATTGGGACAAAAG
The DNA here is from genome assembly GCA_039630395.1 of Candidatus Kryptonium sp. Taxonomy (GTDB): domain Bacteria; phylum Bacteroidota; class Ignavibacteria; order Kryptoniales; family Kryptoniaceae; genus Kryptonium. Next base: position 951 of record JBCNVC010000045.1, read on the forward strand.
AATGGCGGGGAAAAGGAAAATCCAAATGTGCTTTTTTAGGTGCTTCATATTTCGCCACCTCCTTCAACTTTTTAAATTTTAATCAAACAAACTCAATAATCTACCACTGCTTCCTTTTTTCTTTCTTTTATCTTCTATATCAGATTTCACTTCATTTAACCTTTGCTTCGCTTTTGAACAATATTCTTCAGATATATCAATTCCCATAAATTTCCTTCCGAGTTCCTTTGCAACCTTTGTAGTAGTTCCAACTCCATTAAATGGATCTAAAACAACATCACCTTTAAATGTGAAAAGTTTTATAACTCTCCTTGCTAATTCCTCGGGAAACATTGCAGGATGTCCCCATTTCTTCATATCTCTTTCTGGCGCTATATCCCATCTCGCATAAACCCATTCTTTAAATTCATTCGGGGTTAAATCAGTTTCATTTGTTTCACCTATATGCGTTAAATCACCTTTCGAAAATATCTCAAGAAATTCCCAAGAATATTTTAAATACGGATTTCTCGGGCTTTTCCAGCTTCCCCAAGCCGTATATTTACAATTGTAATTATGCTTTTCCCAAATTATTTCACCTTTCCATATAAGTCTCCGGCTCATAAAAAAGTTTGAAATTATATGATGAATTGGGATATAATCAGAAAACAAAGGCTGAACATTTACAATAATTCTTCCTCCAAACTTCAAAACTCTTATACACTCATCAAAAATTTTAAATAGTTTTTCAAAATAATTTCCCCAATTCAAAAAATCTTTATGGTTTTCATAATTTAAACCGAAGTTGTAGGGAGGTGAAGTAAAAATTAAATCCACACAATTGTTAGGCAATTTTTTTAAAACCTCCTCACTATCACCACAAATAATTTTATTTTTGAATTCTTCAGGAAATTCATTGTTTTCACTTGCAAAATTATGATCTAATGCATAAAAATATTTCCCTCGTTCTTTTTCCTTGTTCTTTCTAAATTTCACTTTCCTTTCACTATCATAATCAACATACACTCTCTTACCACCCCTTATGCCGTAACTTTTAATTGCCTCTATACTTTTAAGTATTTTCTCAGCAAGAACCTTTAATTTTTCATTTCCGTTAATAAGCAATTGAATTTTTTCATTAATTTCATTCAATTGAATTTGATTTAAGTAGATAAGGATTTTTCCATCTTTAAAATCAATAAAAAGATCTTTTTTATCAACAAAATTGGAAAAATTTTTTAAGAAATGAATCTCATCTGTTGAAGGATTATGTGAAATTGATATTACTCTATATTTTTGCCCGTTAAGCTGTATTATTTTGCCCATGTTTTTAATTTCTTTGCTATTGTTTCTATAGATCTTTTTAAACTCTCTTCCTTTAGTGGCTTAAAGTGTTCTTTTTTATGTATCGGTTTATCAACTTTTCGTTCTCCTTCGAGCAATGTTATTATTTCAATATCTACATCAAAATAAGAAAGCAAAGTATGAGTTTGTGGACTTCCCCAAACTTTTTCTTTTAGTTTTGAATAATCACCACCTAACTGACTTTCAAGCTGTAACAAAACGAACTTCGCTTCTGGATATAATGTTTTTAACAAATAGAAATCAACAAGAATTCGTTTAAACATAGCATTTTCTGTATATGATTTACATTCTACAAACATAACAATTTGATTGTCAATAGAAAGCGTGATATCAGGTTTATATTCGTAAAAGTAATCTTTTTTATTTTTGAGTATGTATTCTTTTAGCTCATCATCTTTTAACTTGGCTATGTAATCATCTTTTATCGGAATTTTAAACTTAGAGTTTATAAAATTAATTCTTTCCAAACTTTGAGACAAAACATCCGACCATGCTATCTCTATAATCCTTTTACCTATCCTCTCAACCATCTTTCCCTTTTCCGCCCTGACGATACCACCATATGCTCTTTTACTACTTGATTTTGCTTTCTTATCGATCGTACCTACGATTTCATTATAAAGTTTAATGATTTCAAATATTTTTTCATTATCAAATACCAAAACTCACCTTACCTAAATATTATAAACTTCCTAATAATCCGGTCCAAATGAGAAATAATAAACCGGCTTTGAAAAAGAACCCCAATTGAATCGCCAAGCTATGTCAAGTCGTAGCAAAAGTCCAAATAAGTAAATTCTAAATCCATAACCAGTTCCGATCAATAAATCTTTTGTCAGCGTGCCAGTAAATGGATCCGGTTGATGAAACGCGCGCCACGACTTCCACGAATCCCAAGCTGAACCCATATCAAGAAATATAACAC
>JBCNVC010000045.1:3316-13649 GCA_039630395.1 Candidatus Kryptonium sp.
CCCCATCAAATTTCTAAAAGCAAGTGGCAAAGCTCCTCCGATGAAATACCTTATTAAAGGAAATCTAAATTCAAGATTCATAAGCGCAAATTTTGAACCGCTCTGTTCATTATAAACATAACCACGCAACGGGACAATCGGTCCAGATATGGCTTCAAAGAAGAAAAAGTCGGCTGTATTTTCAATTGGTATGTAATCGTTTTTTATAGCCCAGTTTATCCATGCGTCAACACCGCCGAGCATGAACCTTTGTCTATTTTCGCCAGTGCTTCCACCAGCTGTGAATCTAAATGCGATGCTATAATCGCTCCACAAGCGGAAGTATTTTCTATAATCAAAAATCCCCGTCAAAAATTGAATGCTATTAGCCCCAAGCTTTGGGCTCGCATAGATAGAGAAGTAGTATCTTTCACCATTTGATGGGAAAATATAACGCCACAAAGAATTGTCATGAACATAAGTCAATGACGGCATTAAAAGCGTTGAATGTTGCCCTATTTCAGGAAAATCAAGATATTCGCCAACTACATTGTAATATCCAATTCCGAAATCAATTCTCCTAAACTTATCAATCGGATAAGACCCCATAACTGTCCCACCATATAATCTATATCTGTAAAGGTAATAATACGAGCTACCAACGCTGAAAAATCTCGCTATGTGGAAAGCTTCAATTCCCCAGTTGATTCTTTTCGGAAGGTAGAAATAAGCAATGGCATAGTCGCTATTTTTGAGATCAAACATAAGGCTTGTAATTAAATAAATCTGATGATTTCCAAGCATATCGCTGAACATCATGAAAGCTTCCCCAAGAACACCATAAAATGTGTTATAAGTTGCATTTGTATAAATTAAATCCGGTGTAAAATTAACTCTATATCTGTAAACTTTATAACGACCTGACTCATCAAGATTATCTGGAGGAGTTAAATCTACGCGCGATTTAATAGACATAGCAACGCTATCCTGCCTAAATATGTCAGCAAAGATGTAGTTTCTGAGATTAACTTTTATATCGCTTCCATAAGGCTGAATTGAAGTCGTATCTGAAACGGTTGATGTTTCCTGTGTTTCAGATTTTTCTGCCTTAGCAAGTTCTCTTTGTTTTTCCTTTAAAAACTCCATCACAAAAACAGTTGGCTCAAGCTCTTGAACATTTAACTTCCTTTCAAAAGGTTGACGCAAAAGGAATATGTCAAAACCACCATTGTGGAAAGACGCAAACGCAAGCTTTGAACCATCATATGTAATTGAAAGCTGATAAATTCCGCTCACAGAATTAGTCAAAGGTCTCTCAATACCTGTCTCAAGATCTTTCTCATAGATATTATTTATACCATTTCTATCTGAAATGAAGAGGATTTTCTTACCATCTGGCGAAACTACTGGGGATGTTTCATCCCAATAATCTGTATGAGTTATTCGCTTTATTTCTCTGGTTTCAAGGTTAACGGAATAAATATCATACTGATTTGGATCAAAATTATACATCTTGAAATCCTGCGGGATCATATCCTTTGAGACGAAATCCTTTCTATCAGAAGAGAAATAAACAAATCTACCATCAGAAGACCAAACAGGATCAGCGTCACTAAAAATATCGTCGGTTAAATTAACAAGAGTCTTATTTGTTAGATCGTAAACATAAATATCTGACTGCCCATGTTTCAAACCAACGAAAGCAAGTTTTGTTCCGTCTCTGGACCAATCAACAGAAAAAATACCCTCAAGGTCAAATGTGAGTTTTTGCTGTTTTTCTGTCTTAACATCAATTATGAAAATCGCGTCCTTATCACCACTTTTAACAGCAAGGGCTATTTTACCACCATCGGGAGACCAAGTTAGTCCAGGTGTTAAAAGATGAAGTTCTTCAAAGTTTTTCGTCCTGTTCCCTTTCACAATCTTTTTTATAATTCTCCCGTCTATTGCGGACATGATAAAAACATCAAAATAATCATCTCTGTCGGAAATGAAAGCAATTTTATCACCAGTTGGGGAAATAGCAGGGCTTGTGTTATAAAAATTATCACGCTTTGTATGATCTGTTAATCGTTTGGCAAACTCGTCAGGCGCTTCCCTCTTTGCAAAATCACCCCAATATAACTTCTTTTGTTCTCTAATCCATCTATCAGAAAGTTCTTTCAAGCTCATCCCAAGCGAACTTCTTATCCCTGCCTCAACACTTCTTAATCCCTTGATCCTGTTTATAAGCTCTCCAATTTTCTCATCACCATATTTCCTTGAAATATACCAAAAAACAGATTGACCACCTCTGTAAGCAAAATAACCATCAAGATATTCTATCGGCGGGAGATAATCATTTACGGTCGCATCTCTCATAAACATATCCGAATTAACATCCCATCTTAAGGCAGAAAACTCAGGCAAACCCTCAACCAACCACATCGGCAATTGAATTTGAATGTTATTTATCAAAGCGGATTGAAGCGAACCACCATAAAACATATCATTCATCACCGCATGGACAAGTTCATGATGTATAACATGACGAAACTGTCTATATGAACCTTCAAATGGAACAACAACTCTATTCTTAAATAGTTCGGTCACACCACCGATACCTTCCTCAAGATACTCTGCAACGACATTTGTCTGCTGAAAATCATTGTGAGAATTATAAATAACTATTGGAATGCGATTTATTATTTCATATCTCAATAGTTTGCTTATTTTAACATAAGCATCCTCTGCGACCTTTGCCGTATACTCAGCAAGCTCATAACCACCATCGGTAAAGTAAATATCAAAGTGATCAGTTCGTATGAAATACCAAGTAAAATCTTTATATTGAACCTTGTTTTTTCCAAACGGACCTTGTTGAGCAAGCCCCATTGAAATCAAAAGCATAACTAATGCAAAGTAAATGAAAATGCGCTTCATTTTTCAAGCACCTCTTGATTTTATGTTTTGTTCTAAAAATTCTAATTCTTTTTCAATCCTTTTTGTTCCTACCACAATTTAGCACCAAACTTAGTTAAAATTCAACTTACTTGAAAACCAGAGAAGATCCTTCCTGAAATTTTGATGTCCAAACCTTACTGTTGAGTTTAATTTTTTATTTCAAAACAATCATTTTCTTCGCCTCAAAAAATCCATCCATTTGAAGTGTGTAAAAATATATTCCAGACGGTATATCTTGGGAATAAAATTTCACCTTATGTCTTCCAGCAGGCATCTCTCCTAAATTCATATCTTTCACGACCCGGCCGAGCAAATCGTAAACTAAAATTTTAACAACCATATTTCGTTGAATTTCAAACTCTATCACCGTCTCATGATTGAATGGATTTGGATAATTTTGGCTAAGACCTGATTTAAACTCCCCATTTTTAAAATTTTCAACCCCTACTATAATTTCAACCCCAAATATCTTTACCTCAACGCTATATAAAACGGAAGAGCATAATTTCACATAGAGAATTCTTCTATTCTTGTTAAACCATACCGATGTAGAATCAGATGCAAATTTAAGTGAATCATCAGCAAGACTAATTTTGACACCATTTATCTTAACGGAATCAAAAGTTTCAATAAGATTAAATTTCAAAATCCAACATCTTTTATCAGTCATACCGTTGAATTGACCTTTTGCTTCGCTTATAAGAAAGTTTATCTCATTGCCTCGTTTTCTACATTTAAGATCTATAAGCGAAAACTCCCCATTTTTATATGCTGTTGTTTCACCATCATCTTCATAAAGTTCAAATTCAACATCACCAGGATAGATATCAACGAAAAGAGTGTCGTCTGGAGTCTGATTGCTATATCTTTTTATCTTCCCCATTGGAATTATTGATGGAACTTTGATAAACAAAGGTATTTGATCAAGTGGTGCATTGACCCGAATTGTTTTTCCGCCGTTATAAACTTCGCCCGTCCAAAAATTAACCCACAAAGATCCGTTTGGTAGGTAAACATCCCAAACCCTTTGTCCAGCGACAAAAACAGGTGAAACAAGAATAAAATCACCAAAAAGATATTCGTAACTTAAATTGTAAACATTTAAATCATGTGGAAACTCATATAAAACTGGTTTTACAAGAGTCTCACCATATCTCCAAGTTTTATAAGCATAGGTATAAATATATGGGAGCAATTGATAGCGAAGCTCTATATATTTTTTGACAATCTTCTCAATATCCTCTCCAAAAGCCCAAGGTTCAAGTGGTTGTTCATGCCCGTGTGGTCTCATGACGGGACAAAATGTTCCAAACTGAATCCATCTTACATAAAGCTCGCCAGTTGTTGTTCCACCTGTAAATCCTCCGATATCAGAATTATGATACGGTATACCAGACATAACCATTCCAATTAACATCGGCACTTGAACTTTCAAACCGTTAAAACTTTTTCTCACATCACCAGACCAAGTTATAACCCCAAATCGCTGAATTCCTGCAAAACCGGATCTTGTTAAATTGAAAATTCTCTTTTCAGGAAAATCACGAAGATAGCCATCATATAAAGTCTTAGCCCAAAGAAAGTTATAAATATTGTGAACCTTCCTTGCACTTCCGAGATAATGTTTTAAAAAATCAGGATGATTTTCTGGTTCCCCAAGGTCTGTCCAAAAACCCGAAACACCTTCATTCAAAAGATTTTTGTATTTCTCCCACCACCAAATTTGCGCATTTGGATTCGTAATATCAAGTAGAGATGAAGGAGTTGCCCAAAAGTTTTGAAAAACATAAGTTCTGCCCGATGAATCAAAAGCAAAAAATTTGTTTTGATCAGCAATTGAATAATTAAACGAAGTAAGATTTATATATGGTTCAGAAATGACAATCGTTTTAATGCCCTTTGCTTTAAAATCCGCCATCATCCTTACCGGATCACGCCAGTTATTTCTATCCCAGGTCATATTTCCCATATTCCCCCAACCAAACCAATAAAGATCAAGTATTATCGCATCAAGCGGGATATTTTTCAATAAAAATGTATTGACGATATTTTCGGTTTCCGTTTGATTTCTGTAACCATATTTACTTTGTAAAAATCCAAAGGACCATTTCGGTGGAATCGGTGGAAAACCCGTAAGCCAAAAATATTTTTTAAGAATTTCCTTCGGTGAAGACGCATAAATGAAGTAATAATTCATCTGTCCATCTTCGGTCTTATAATACCAAACCGACTGAATAGAAACGCCGAAATCAAAATAACCGGGAAATGTTATATCAAAATACAAGCCATAATTGTAATTTGACTGAACAAATGGAACATTTATTTGCATCGTCTTTAATGGTGAATCATAGCCAACTATATGTTGATTGTATGTGCTAAATGCGTGCCCTTTTCTGTCAATATCAATCCCCTTTTGTCCAAGCCCATAAAAATGTTCATCCGGTTGAATATCAAAGAAAGCATATTTTTCTTTTCCTCTGAAGCCCAATCCGCCCGAGTTTCTTTCTTTTAACAAAAGCTTTCCTGCTTTATCGTAATAATAAATTCTCAAAGGTGCTTTATCAACCCGAATTAAAATTGAATCTGTTTGAATTAAAAATTTGCTACCATCATCACTCATCTCCCATCGCACATTACCGCAATTTTGTAGCACAACATAACTTGTGTCTTCAATTGTGTTATTTAAATCCTCAAATAAGGTAACTTTCAAAATATCACTTCTGATAAACTTAATTTCAACCGCACACATCCCAGCGTAAAACCTTATTGTGCTATCAGTTGAGATGTGTCCTGTGTAATTACCCACGAAATTTATTTGGCTCAAAAGCACCCACGGGAAAAATAGAATCAAAATAGATTTTTTAAACATTTTTCTAAGAATTTTTTATTGACGAAATTCCAAAGTCCCTAAAACGACATCTTGCTAATCTCTTTGTTTTAATTTAAATTAATTTAAAGCGAAACAAAAGTTAAGGATGATGAAAAAGACCAAAACAGAAAACAAAACTCTCAAATTTAACACTGACAAGTTCATTCTTTTCGTCTCGCTTGCCTACCTTATCAGTATGTTAATTTTTTCGCTTGGTTATAGAAAAGTCGGAAACTACGATATAGAAACCGATTTCTTTTGGGATTATGCAGTCGAAGCAAAAAACATCTTAAAAGGGATAATAAATGTCGGAGAATTCCGCGGACCAGGGTATCCGACAATTGTTGGGCTCTTATCATTGATAGTCGGAGATATTTTTAAATCAGGATTGATAATTTCAGCAATTTCATCTGCCCTTGTCATTTTGGTAACTTTCAAAATCTTGAGAAATATATTTGATGATAAAATCGCCCTTGCTGTATCATTAACTATGATTTTCAATCCGACATTTTTAAGATATTCTTATGTTTGCGGAACTGATATGTTTTTTAACCTGCTTGTTTCATCAGCTGTATTTTTTGCAGTTATCGGTGTTTTAAAGAACAAATCAATTTATCTTTTCTTATCTGGTTTATTTGGTGGATATGCTTACTTGACAAGATATAATGGAATTTCTTTGTTAATCGGACTTCCTTTAATGATTTTAATCTCAAACGCAGGGAGTTTGAAAAGAGGGATCTTAAAATCAATTCCCGCCGTTGCTGGTTACCTCGTCTTCCTTCTCCCGTGGTCAATATATTCCTACATAAAGCGTGGTGAATTTTTTTACAACCGAAATTATCTAAACATCGCCTATGAGATGTACGCAAAAGGAAAAATCCCTTGGGATAACTTCTGGTTTGAAGCGTCAAAGGAATATAAATCATTTCTTGATGTTTTTCTCCGCGATCCGGGTCTCTTCATTGAAAAAGCGACTTTAAATTTCATAGATCACTTCTGGCGCGATCTAACCCAACTTTGCGGATGGCAGTTTTTAATTCTATTTGTTATTGGTTCAATTATTCTAATAAGTCAAAAAATTGACAGAGTAAAGATTGGATATTTTGCCTCAGGATTTACATTCTTTTTGGTGCTTGTTTTTGTGTTTTATAGTGAGAGATTTTCCATGTATCTTCTTCCCGTCTATCTTTCGGTTTGCTATCAAGTTATCAAATGGAGAAAAATAGAAGAAATAAAATATGGCTGGTTAATTGTCGTCGCAGTTTTCAATCTAATTTCACTACCTAAAATCTCTGAAATGATAAAAAGAGATGTTCAGAATCAACCATTTGATATACTTCATATAAAAGAACAATTTATATCAAAATTTGGCGACGCAGAAAAAGGTAAAATAATCGTAGCTAGAAAACCGAACATTGCTTACTATTTAAATATGGAGTTCAAACCTTTTCCACTTGTAAATAATTTTGAGCAACTTCACAACGAATTGATAAAATTGAACGCTTCATATCTTTATTATAGCTGGATTGAGTATTATTTCAGAAGGGAACTTGAAGGGCTTTTTAACTACGCCTCTCCACCGCCATTCCTTGAGCCCATCGCTATTTCAGAAGATCCCCCTGCAATTCTTTACAGGGTAAAAAAATAGTTAATCCTTTTCCTCAGATTTTCTGATTCGCGGGAGCAACGAATCAGGCAAGCACCTTTGGCGGTAGTGAATTATCTTTTCAATAACCTCATCAATGCTTTCTTTGACCATGATCTTCTTACCTGTTGTAAGGGCTATGATTGTATCAGGCGAAGCCTCAAGATATTCAATTAATTCTGCGTTGACGACGATCTCTTGTCCATTTAATCTTGTTACTTTAATCATGGTTAACTTAATTTGCTTTTTAAAATTTAAACCCCCGCCGTAAAGGCGGGGTGTTTATATTAGCGTTTTAAATTAACAATTTCCTGCAAAAATTCATCGCTCGTTGTTATTATTCTTGCGTTAGCTTGAAAGCCACGCTGAGCTATTATCATCCTTGTAAATTCCTCAGCAAGATCAACATTGGATTGTTCTAATACTCCCGATATTAAAAATATCTTCCTTTCTGCTTGTAAAAATTAGATTAATAGAAATCCTAAACTGCCCCGAAGCTAACAATATGTTAAAAAGAATTAAGTTCGTTTCTTTGAAGCAAGAGCTCCTTGCCTTAGTCAATACGCATCGTGCAGCTTTTCAAAAAGCGGAATTTTGCCATGTTAAAGTTAAAGAGAGAAATTTTCAACATATTTAAACCGCCTTTTTATTGTGCATAAAGTTCAAAGCGAATTTCGTCATTTTCAGGATCTTTAAATTTTTTCTTTCCAAATCATTATTAAGATTGACAGAAAAACTCCTAAAACACCAAAAATTAAAATCCAATTTTTCATCTTTGCTTCTCAATTTTTTAGCGACTTTTCAAAAAATCATCAAGCAAAATAAATGCCAGTTTTAAAATCCCTGTTTTTAAAGCAAAATTATATTCAGTTATTTAAACTCTACTGAAGAATATTGCACAAATGCTGAACAATATTAAGCAGTTAAATTTTGTTAAAAAGCCACAAATTTGATAAATTTTTTAAAAAATTATTCATTCTAAAAAGCCTAATTGCCACCATGGAAACAATTCAAAAGACAAATATATCTTTCAAAGGTTTAACTCTGCCAGAAATTGAAAAACTCGTAGCTGAACTCGGCTGGGAAAAATTTCGCGCAAGACAAATTTTCAAGTGGCTCTACAACAGACAAGTTGACGATTTTCATCAAATGACCGACCTACCGAAACACTATAGGGATGAACTTGCCCAAATTGGAAAAATAAAGGAATTAAATCTTTTAACATTTGAAAGATCAAATTGTGATGGCACTACAAAATTTTTATTTGAGCTAAAAGATGGTGAAAAAATTGAAAGCGTGTTGATTCCCGATGAATCTCGGCTCACCCTTTGCGTATCAACCCAAGTTGGATGTCCAATTGACTGCAAGTTTTGTGCAACAGGAGCAATGGGATTTAGACGAAACTTAACGGCTGGCGAAATCATTGATCAAATAATTCAAGCCCAGAAGTATGCTGATAGAAGAATAACCAACATCGTATTCATGGGAATGGGTGAACCTCTTTTAAATTTGAAAAATCTATTAAAAGCAATCGATATAATAACAAACGATGATGGAATAAGAATTGGTGCAAGGAAAATAACCGTTTCAACTGTTGGAATTCCAGATAAAATTAAAGAACTTGCTGACGCTGGGAAAAAAGTAAAAATAGCGCTTTCACTTCATACACTTGATGAAAAACTGAGAGCACAACTTATTCCGATAGCAAACCGATATCCAATCTCATCTTTAATTGAAGCACTAAAATATTACTACAATAAAGTTGGTTTAACAGTTATGAATATATCGTTTTTGATGGTCTAAATGATAGAGATGAAGATGTCAAAAAAGCTTGCTGAACTTGCTAAACTTGTGCCATGACAGATAAATTTATTAAAGTTTCATCCAGTTGACTTCATCAGAAAAGATCCGATATTGAAAATCCTTAGACCATCAAACAAGATTGAAGAATTTGCTCAAAAACTTCGTGAAAATAACATAACGGTCTTCATCAGAAGCAATGCTGGTGAGGACATAAAAGCAGCCTGTGGACAACTCGCAATCTTAAATCAATAAAAATGGAGAATTCCTAATGAAACTTATACTTTTCGGACCCCCAGGTGTTGGAAAAGGAACTCAAGCACAAATACTTTCCCAAAAACTTAATATCCCCCACATCTCCACAGGGGATATATTAAGAGAAGCGGTCAAAAATCAAACCGAACTTGGTTTAAAAGCAAAATCATATATGGATAAAGGAGAGCTTGTCCCTGACGATGTCATGATCGGAATTATAAAAGAAGTATTATCATCTGAAAAATGCAAAAATGGATTTATTCTTGATGGTTTCCCTAGAACTCTTGCTCAAGCTGAAGCCCTTGACAAGATATTTGAAGAACTTAACATAAAGCTTGACTATGTTATAAGTTTGGAAGTTGATGATGAAGAAATAATAAGGCGACTTACAAATCGCCGCATTTGCAAAAATTGTGGAGCCGTATATAACCTTCTTATCGACAAAATTCCCGAGGATAGCAAATGTCCAAGATGTGGTGGTGAACTCTACCAAAGAAGCGATGATAATCCCGAGGTAATAAAAAACAGATTAAAAGTATACAAAGAATCAACACAAGTCGTACTTGATTATTACGAAAGAAAAGGGATCTTGAAATCAATAAACGGAGTTGGAGATGTAAATTGGATAACTAAAAAAATTTTTGAAAATATCGGGATTGATTAGGATTTTCAAAATCAAGGAGAAGATATTTCCGAAAATTCCGATTCGTTAATGTATATTCCATCCTTGCGAAAAATGGTACTCGAAAATTTCTCCCACCAAGTAATCCACTAACTCCCTCTTGTGTTTAACAAAAACTTTGCTTATAAATAATTAGACAATACCATCAGCATAGGCAATG
>JBCNVC010000450.1:0-549 GCA_039630395.1 Candidatus Kryptonium sp.
CATTCGGGAGCGTTAGTTTCAATCCCTCACAGGTTCGATTCAAACGGCAGGAGGCGGAAAAGATAACGGTTAGAAATTTTGCGTTTCAATCCCTCACAGGTTCGATTCAAACAAAGGTAGTATATTTAGAGTACTATGGAGAACTTCCGTTTCAATCCCTCACAGGTTCGATTCAAACTGTATTTGCATCAAAATCAAAATATGTTGAATCATTAGTTTCAATCCCTCACAGGTTCGATTCAAACCCAGAACCAATTAAGAAAATACTCAATGCAGAAACATTTCAATCCCTCACAGGTTCGATTCAAACAGTAATTCGGACAGTCTCGGATAATGGTCGTATGGCGTTTCAATCCCTCACAGGTTCGATTCAAACTGATTTGAAACGCAAACTATTCATTAGTAAAACTGGTTTCAATCCCTCACAGGTTCGATTCAAACTTGACCTATTACCAAGACAGTATAGTAAAGGTATTTGTTTCAATCCCTCACAGGTTCGATTCAAACTCATTACAACGGTGCCTGGGAAAAACGCTCTTAAAATGTTTC
>JBCNVC010000451.1:0-545 GCA_039630395.1 Candidatus Kryptonium sp.
TTCAAACGGAGTTGGTGAGGCGAGGGAGCAACTGAGAATATTTGAGTTTCAATCCCTCACAGGTACGATTCAAACAAGGACAATTGATATGGTAGTTGGGGAGATTGTAAAACAGTTTCAATCCCTCACAGGTTCGATTCAAACCGTATTCCCAGTTCCATTTTTTCTATCTTAGAAGAGTTTCAATCCCTCACAGGTTCGATTCAAACTATAGAAAGATCTATTGCCATCTGGAATGTTATCTGTTTCAATCCCTCACAGGTTCGATTCAAACCCAGCCTTAATGTTCAAAATAGCGCAAGAAATTCCAGTTTCAATCCCTCACAGGTTCGATTCAAACCCGACATTGATAAAATTATATTCACTCTCAATTTTCAAGCTGTTTCAATCCCTCACAGGTACGATTCAAACAATGAGACATAAATGCAATAAATGTGGGTGTTTTTCTGTTTCAATCCCTCACAGGTACGATTCAAACAGATTATTACACTCTAACCCAAGGACATTTGACGGTGTTTCAATCCCTCACAGGTTCGATTCAAACA
>JBCNVC010000452.1:0-545 GCA_039630395.1 Candidatus Kryptonium sp.
ATGCTGAAACTTTTGTTGATATCGCTTTGACAAATGCTACGAAAATTTGTGAAGTTTTAAACAATCAATCTTTATTCAATCAGTGAAAAGCAACATGATTACTTGCGAACATTTTGAGATATTCGTTTTTGAAGTTTATAAATTCACAGCTATGACTTTTTAAAGCAAATAATTTTAAGATGTAAAAGCGAAAAGTTAAGGAACACAAGATATTTTGTGCAATTGTTTATAAGTTGTTAACTTTAAAATGAAACCGAACACTCCCTCGGATATTCTGATGTATATAATGACTTTGACTTTGAAAAAGTAGGATTGGATTATGCGCATAGATTCACGATCTAAAGTGCAAAAGTAGTTGGTGCAAGAGTTGTTGTTTTTAACGAAAACAAAATCAAATAGCAAAGAAATTTCAATATGTCATTTGCTATATTTCGCAACCTCTGCCCAAACTGTGGTGCACATGTAAGTGCTGATAGGCTGGAAGCAGGATTTGCGTGTAAAAATTGCTTGTCCATCGGTGACTTGCATAAAGTGGCATCTGTTCA
>JBCNVC010000453.1:0-545 GCA_039630395.1 Candidatus Kryptonium sp.
GAATGAAAAAAAACATTAACTTAAAACAAATTACAACAACTTTTAATGTTTGAATCGTACCTGTGAGGGATTGAAACTCAATTTCAATTGTTCCATTTTGAAACTTTTTTCTTAACAGTTTGAATCGTACCTGTGAGGGATTGAAACGATTAAATCTGGCAAGATAAAAGTTGAGCAATTTGTTGTTTGAATCGTACCTGTGAGGGATTGAAACAGTTATTTCTTTCTTTTTCTTGGTTTTCTTGCAAAGTTTGAATCGTACCTGTGAGGGATTGAAACTAGTTCAAATACAATATAATTACTCTGGCATACTTGGTTTGAATCGTACCTGTGAGGGATTGAAACTTGCTAATATAATCGCTTACTGCCTTTGGCAACTCGCGTTTGAATCGTACCTGTGAGGGATTGAAACTAACCAATAAATCCCATATCTTCAATTTTTCTAATTTGTTTGAATCGTACCTGTGAGGGATTGAAACTTTGGGAAATGTTCTAAAAATTCTACTTTTTGATTAGTTTGAATCGTACCTGTGAGGGATTGAAAC
>JBCNVC010000454.1:0-544 GCA_039630395.1 Candidatus Kryptonium sp.
GTTTCAATCCCTCACAGGTACGATTCAAACAGAAGAAGTAAAACAAGAGAAGGAAGTCGTTTCAATAGTGTTTCAATCCCTCACAGGTACGATTCAAACATTGAATTAGAAAACTCTGAAAACTCACCAGCATAATTGTTTCAATCCCTCACAGGTACGATTCAAACGGAGGTATTGGAATACTGGGAAAAGACGGTTAAGTTTCAATCCCTCACAGGTACGATTCAAACCGCCAGACGAAGATTAAAGGAACTTGGGATTTTGGAGTTTCAATCCCTCACAGGTACGATTCAAACTGAACTTTTGAAAAAAGACAAGTTAGTTGCTTTTCTAATGTTTCAATCCCTCACAGGTTCGATTCAAACAAAATGTGAGTTGGAAAGTGTTTGAAAATGAATGTGTTTCAATCCCTCACAGGTTCGATTCAAACGAAAATTACTGATACAAAATGGCAGACACGTATTTTTGTTTCAATCCCTCACAGGTACGATTCAAACAGAAGAAGTAAAACAAGAGAAGGAAGTCGTTTCAATAGTGTTTCAAT
>JBCNVC010000455.1:0-542 GCA_039630395.1 Candidatus Kryptonium sp.
ATTCAGGTTTTACCAAATAATGTAATTACTTCTATGAAGAACAAAGTGTTGTGGATGGTGAGTTTGATGCTGGAAGGTATGTTTACAGGTTTGATGGAACAGGTTTGTCAAGTGGGGTTTGTTATCGTGTTATGAAGGCTGGAAAATTCGTGGACATGAAAAAGGATGATGTTAGTGAAGAGAAATTCTGTTTTGGTTCTGAAATCGGATAAAGACATTTGATAAAGATAATTTTTTTTGTTATAATCAGTTAGCAACTTTTGCGAAGTAAAAAAATAAGAAAAAATAAGAAGGGACATGATATGAAGGGTTTGCGTAGTAAGTTATTTTTCGTTTTATTTTCTTTTTTTCATTTTTCATTTTCGCAGAATCCGAAGTGGGTTAATTTCACATATGGTAATGATGTTTATGCGATTGCGATAGAGGGTAATTATGTTTGGGTGGGAACGAATGGGGAAGTTATTCGTTTTGATAGGACAGCTGGAACGATAACATTTTACGACAAGGCAAATTCAGGTTTGCCGAGTAATTATGTTCGTTCA
>JBCNVC010000456.1:0-542 GCA_039630395.1 Candidatus Kryptonium sp.
TAAACAATTCTTGCACGCGGGAATACATTTCGCAAGTGAGAATCGAACCAGTGTGGAATTTAAACATTATCAATCCAAAAGGGTTTGAGTTAAATTATATTGGTGAGAATCGAACCAGTGTGGAATTTAAACGTATTTTGAGCCTTTTTGCTGAACTTCAAATTCATCGTGAGAATCGAACCAGTGTGGAATTTAAACAATGTTGAATTTGAGGGGGCTTACAGAGCGCTATTTGGTGAGAATCGAACCAGTGTGGAATTTAAACTTATATTTGGCAGAATTTCAACAATATCTTGGCGTTGTGAGAATCGAACCAGTGTGGAATTTAAACTCAAATGGCACGAAGGTTTCGGCTGTTGCGGAAAGAAGTGAGAATCGAACCAGTGTGGAATTTAAACAAATTTTTGCAAAGTTAGTAAATTATTTGGAATTTTGGTGAGAATCGAACCAGTGTGGAATTTAAACCTCTGAAACTCCAAGGTTTCCGCGAGGGCTTTTATACGTGAGAATCGAACCAGTGTGGAATTTAAACCAAACTGAAA
>JBCNVC010000457.1:0-540 GCA_039630395.1 Candidatus Kryptonium sp.
GATATCAAAAAATATATCACCATTTCCGAGATTTTTTATAAAAAATTTGGTCGTGCGAACTTCGTGATCACCATCAACATAAGCGTTATAAAAATAAATATCGTAATATGGCGGAAATGTTATCCACAAGTTTGTGTTCCAAAAAACTTTTACTTTGGACTTTACTGCGACTTTATCTCTTAATAAATTGTGTAGCAGTCTGCTAATAATTGATGTTTTAATTGTAAACAACGGGAATTTTATAAATTTTTCAATTTTCGGAAGGTTAAATTTCCAAACTATTTCATCAAGCTTGCGGATTAAGTTTTCCCTTTCTTCAATTTGCATATTCACTGCTTATTTTTTTATAAAATTTGAATAAAGAACTTGCTAAAGTTTTTATATTATATTTATTCAAATCATTGGAAATTTCAAAAATCATTTCCTGTTTTAAAGTTCTAAGGCAAGCTAAAATTTTTTTAATGAATTCATCTTTTGTATTAGCGATTAAAATATTCTTTGAGTTTCCATACTCAATTCCCTCAATTCCAATGCTCGTTG
>JBCNVC010000458.1:0-539 GCA_039630395.1 Candidatus Kryptonium sp.
TAATACCCGCCAGATACCTGAACACTTCAGACCCTTACGAGCTTGCCCAGCACGTAATGGAAGATTCAGAACACCCGGAGTTTTCAAGGGAGCATAAGGATGGGGATATTATAGTGGCAGGAAGGAACTTTGGCGCTGGTTCCTCGAGGGAGCATGCTCCCATAGCCATAAAGTACGCAAACGTTCCAGTGGTGATTGCCAAGTCTTTTGCCAGAATATTTTTCAGAAATGCCATTAACATAGGTCTTCCTATAGTGGAAGCACCTCAGGCTGTAGAAGAAATAGACCACGGGGATGAGGTAGAGGTGGATCTTGAAAAGGGTCTTGTAAGGAATCTGACGAAGGGGAAGGAATACCAGGCAACAAGGTTTCCCGAAACCCTGATGGCTATACTGAAGGCTGGTGGTCTGATGGAATATGCAAAGGAGAAGCTAAAGTCCAGCTAACATGGAAAGGAGAAGGGTGGAAGAGTTAACGCTCTCCCCTTTCAGAGTATGAGATACTAATAACCAGTTTCATAGTCATATCCTAACAAATTA
>JBCNVC010000459.1:0-538 GCA_039630395.1 Candidatus Kryptonium sp.
CGATAGCTGGGCTACACCTCTTTTCCTGTTTAAATTCCACACTGGTTCGATTCTCACTCTACTGCCTTGTCCCTGAAAAAACTAAACAGGGAAGTTTAAATTCCACACTGGTTCGATTCTCACTAACATTCGTTCTTATCCGCTTTTGTGTGTGTTTTTGTTTAAATTCCACACTGGTTCGATTCTCACCCGCTGATTATCCAGCCCAATGGTGAGTTTCAAGATATGTTTAAATTCCACACTGGTTCGATTCTCACAAGTTAATCTGAACAATCGGCAAATTCTTAACAGCAGTTTAAATTCCACACTGGTTCGATTCTCACAGTGAACGATAAAACGATAAAACAATTAAAAACAAAGTTTAAATTCCACACTGGTTCGATTCTCACCCAAAAACCTCATTCACTGCTTCAATAATATCCACATGTTTAAATTCCACACTGGTTCGATTCTCACGCGCTGGATTTGCTGTTAATTTAACTCTCAAAGCACGTTTAAATTCCACACTGGTTCGATTCTCACAAAACACTTGCTATCC
>JBCNVC010000046.1:0-13310 GCA_039630395.1 Candidatus Kryptonium sp.
AATGAAAGAGCCGAGGATTTAAATGAAATGTTTTCAGATCCACAAGTCCGGGCGATAATTTGTGTAAGAGGTGGATATGGCACACCAAGGATTCTTGATAAAATCAATTACAACGCGATACGAAAAAATCCAAAAATTTTCGTTGGCTATAGCGATATAACTGCGCTCCAACTTGCGATTTTCAAGAAAACTGGACTGATAACTTTTTCAGGTCCAATGCTCGCAGTTGATATTTATTCCGATTTCGATCCATATGCTGAAGAATTTTTTTGGAGAATTTTGACTTCAAAATCGGACAAAATTCAAATAAAAAATCCTGACGATCAAGACATTAATGTTTTAAATCATGGAAAATCAACGGGAATCCTGCTTGGGGGAAATTTATCATTATTGGCTTCAATAATCGGAACTAAATTTCAACCTGATTTCAATGATTCGGTTCTCCTAGTGGAGGACATTGGGGAAGAACCTTATAGAATTGATAGATATTTCTCTCAACTGAAAAACTCAGGAATACTTGGTAAAATCAGGGCTTGTGTTCTCGGACAGTTTACAGATTGCGTTCCTAAGGAGCCTGAAAAAAGTTTGACTCTTCAACAAATTTTTCAAGATTATTTAGGCGGACTTAAAATTCCTGTTATAGCAAATTTAAGTTATGGGCATATACCAAAGAAAATTACTCTCCCGGTCGGAGCAAAGGTAAAAATTGATACAAAGAGAAAAATGATAACGATAATTGAAAGCGTTGTGTCTTAAAATAGCAATCTTCATAATTTTAACCTCAACTTTAACATCGCAAAACCTGCTTCAATTCAGGTTCAATCGTGAATTTTCAAATTTTTATTGGAATGGTTTTTTAAATTTTCACGCATCAAAAGGTTCTTTTGAGGTTTATATTTATGAGAAGTTCTCTGAAATGATAATAAGAACGGATAGAAAGTTTATTCGTGATGATAACGATTTCAGATTTAGATTTTATAAAGGCATTTCTCCCCGTTTTAAAACATCACTTTTTTTAAACTTCGTTTCATTTGTTGATGATAAGCTTTCTGGATTTAGCAGAGCGTCTTCAACTGAGTTATTATCTGGTGTTAAGATGTTGGTGTTTTCAAATTTCGGTCTTTCTTTCTTAGGCGGATATAAACTTGATTATCAAATGAAGCAAAAGGATGAAGGCTGGATTTATAAGATTTCTTCCGATACGACGGATTTATTTATGTCTGATTATCGTTTGCGAGCAAATATAGATCATCAGGAGGATTTTATTAAATCCAGGAAAAACATAACTTCCTCGCTCAATCTCACCATATGGCGAAAATTTACCGCAGATGTTGAAAGCAAGATGGAAATTCTTCTCAAGCGCATTAAGCGTGATTTTTATTTCTATGCTGATTCAAATTTGCAAAAAACTTATGGTATCAACTTAAACATTGAGGGAAGAGACGAAAAAGCGATAGCGGGACTTGTGGTTTTTGATTATCCATTGATCAATAATTTAACTTTAAATTTAAACTTTGCCTTAAATAGACGAAACATAGCAAAGATGATGCGTTATAAAACGCCTTCGCTCTATGATTCTGATATTGAAGAATTTACACTTAACATGAGCACAGGTTTATCATATTCAACGGGAAAATTTAAAACAAAATTTGAAATGGGATATTCAGAACGAAACGAGATTCACAAACCTCAAAAACATGAATTAACGACCGAAAGCGTGTTTTTGAGAATAAAGCAAAGTGAGGAGCAGAAAAACAATAAAAGTTTGCGAAGGACTGTAAATGGTGAAGTTTCACTTGACCTTTTTGATTGGTTAACGGTGGGTGGGATGTTTTATGTTTCGCTTTTTAGATACGATACACCAAGCAATTTAAATGACGATGATAGAGATGAACTCTTACAGATTTTGCGCGTTTTTCTAAAATTAGATATCTCAAGGGAAATTCAGATGGAGATACCGCTTGATCTAAATGGACAACACCTTGTCTATATTTTCGCAACAAGAAGCGTAAATAATAATTGGAACAGGATAATTAAACTTTCCCCTTCGATTATTTTTGAAAACGAACATTTAAGAAACAGAGCGAGTTTTTCAGTCCTTGCGAATTACACGGTTTATGATTTTGAGCCGATCACGCCTATGGTAAAAAGTTATGTGTTCAGGCAATTTTATTTTAACGATTCAATTTCCTTTCCAGTATTTGATAGGTTGAGTTTTAACGGAAATTTGCAAATGATACTTTCTGAAAGTGGAAGACTAAAATGGAGAGAGTTTAAGGCAAGACCAGTAATTTTTATAAACAACAGCGAATATAGCTTTAAATTGAATTACACGCCAAATAAGAATGCGAGATTTTCGGTAGGCTATCGCTTTTTTAACGAGAGAAGATATAGATTCGTTGAACTTAACAAAGTTCCCGATACAAGGATAATTGCATCAGGTCCAACATCTGAAATTGAGATCGCAAGTGAAAAATTTAAACTAAATTTTGAGGGATGGATGGAACGTTTAAGGTTCGGTGGCAAAGTGAATGATATACCGAATTTGAATTTAAATTTGACAATAAACTTATGAGGAAATTTTCTTTTAAATCCGATATCGCAAGTTTCCCATCCGATATTTCGTCCTTGAAGAAGTTTGAGAAATTTCTTGAGAGATTGAAAAACAAATATAAAATTTCTGATGAAGATTTTTATAGGATTTTTCTTGCTTCAAGTGAGGCTTTTATAAATGCAATCGTTCACGGTAATAAGCTTAACTCCTCTAAAAGGGTAATCGTCAAGTTTAGATCTTTTAAAAAAAGTTTTGAAATTGAAATTCAAGATGAAGGCGAGGGATTTAAAGCTAACTTTGTTTTAGATCCAACATCGGAGGAGAATTTGCTTAAAGAGTCAGGACGAGGAATTTATATCATGAAATCTTTTTCCGATGCCGTAAAATTTTATAAAACTAAAAGAGGATTCAAAGTAAAAATAAAAATAAAAAAGCGATCGGGCGTCCCTTGAGGGATCACCCAATCGCCAACGGAGGTGCTACGGCGGGGCATCGATCTAAAGAACGATGCTTTGTAAAAGTGCTTATCAAAGTGCTTATACAGGTGCGACTCTCAATTAAAGTACTATACAAATACTATGCCAGAGAAAATTTGTTGTCTTTGTTAAAATTTCAATAAATTTTTGCCGATTCTTTATAATTAAAAGTCATAATTTTGGACAAAAAGTGGCAAATTTGACCAATGATTACAAACTATCACACTTTAAAAAACTTGATTAGCGAGATAAAATCAAAGATTGAAGGTGCAACCATAGCTGAATCCTTTACTCAGGAAAAAGACACGCTTCACATAAATTTTGAAGGGAAAGATGTCTTTACGCTTGAGTTAAATGCGACAGGACAAGGGTATATGTTTCTGCGTACAAAGTTAGAAAGGGCAAGAAAAAATTCGCTTGATATTTTCTCAGAGATCCAAGGTGACAGCATAGTTAAAATTGGAATTCATAAAGCCGATAGAATTATTGAGGTTCTTCTTTCATCAGAGCATAAACTTATCTTTCAGTTTTTCACTGGCAAAGTTAATTTCTTTCTTACAACGATTGAAAATGAGATTATATCTTCATTTAAAAATCCGAAAGAAAACATCGGGAGAAAATTTGAATTTGAAAAAGTTGATTCAAACTATGGTGTAGTGATAAATAATTTTGAGGTCTTTAAAAGTTTGTGGGAAAGCGCAAACATTAGCAATCCGATTTTGCGACTTGTTAAAGTCGTTGATACTATTGATATGCTAATTGCGCGAGAAGTTATTCACAGAGCGGGTAGTGAAGATGTTGAAAAAATTTGGCTTAGTTTGAAAGAAATTGACAAAGAGCTAAATAACCCGAAACCACGAATTTATTATGATGGAGCCTTCCCGAAACATTTTTCAATTATTGAGCTTACGCATTTGAACTTTAAGAAAGTTGACTTTGCTGAAATAAATGAAGCGATAAGAAAGTTTATAATTGAGACAAGAATAAACAAGGATTTCTACAACGAGAAGAAATCAATTTTGGATAAACTTAAATACTTGCTTGATAAAACTATTAGAACGACCGAGAAAATTGAAAGGGAAATTGCCGAAAATCAAAGAGCTCAGATGTATGAAATTTACGGTTCAATTTTGATGGCTAATTTAAACTCATTGCGTAAGGGTATTAGCGAAGTTGAGCTCTTGAATATATTTTCAGAAAAGGGTGAAAAAGTTAGGATTAAACTTGATCCATCGCTTTCGCCTGTTGAAAATGCTGAGAGATATTTTGAAAAGGCGAAAAAGACAAGGGCATCGTTGAAAATTGCAGAGGAACGGTTGGAACGATTAAAAGTTAACAAAGAGAAACTGAACGCTCTAATTCAACAAGTTGACAAGTGTGAGAATCATGATGATTTGAAAAAATTTAAAGATGAAAACCAGCAGGATTTGAAAACATTTGGAATAATAAAAGATAAGGTTTCTGAGAAAATCGGCAGTAAATTTAGAAGATTTATCGTCGACGGTGGATTTGAAGTTTGGGTTGGGAAAGACGCTAAAAGTAATGATTTGTTAACTTTGAAATTTTCTGATAAGGAAGATTTATGGTTTCACGCTCGCGGTGTTCGTGGGGCACATGTGGTCTTGAAAACAGGAAGAAGACAACCTAGTAAAAAAGCAATAGAGCAAGCTGGGAGCATCGCAGCATATTTTAGTGAGGCTAAAACATCTTCACTTGTTCCTGTTATCGTGACAAAGCGAAAATATGTAAGAAAACCAAGAGGAGCGCCTGAAGGGAGTGTGATAGTTGAGCGGGAAGAAGTCATAATGGTTGAACCAAAATTACCATCAGAAGAAATTGAATAAAGCACATTAAAAATAAACTTGTTAACGCAATGAAAAAGGAAATTCCACTTGAAAAAGCAAATCGCATTCTAAACATTGGCGGGGTTGTTCTCGTAACAGCTAAGTATAATGAAAAAGACAATATTACACCAATTGCTTGGAATACTCCTGTAAGTAAAGAACCGCCACTTGTTGCCGTTGCAATTGGACCAGAGCGATTTATTTATGAGTTGATTCAGAAAAGCAAAGAATTTGCGGTTAACCTTCCAACGCTTGAAATTTTGAAAGAAGTTTATTTCTGTGGGAAAAATTCTGGAAGGGATGTAAACAAATTTGAAAAAACGGGGCTAACAAAGGAAAAAGCAAACTTCATTTCGGCACCATTGATAAAAGAATGCATTGCAAACCTTGAGTGTAAAGTTGAAACGATCTATCCAACAGGCGACCATCATTTGATAATTGGTAGAGTTTTAAGAGCGATCGTTGAAGAGGAAATATTTGATGATTATCTGAAAGTAGATCTTGAAAAAGCGAAGACTATACATCATCTTGGTGGGAGTATGTTTACGATCCCAGGGAAAATAATTAATGTGAAAAATCTCTAAAATTTGACAGTCAAACCAATTTGGTGGAGAGAGCCAATCTTACCAAGTGATGTTAAGGAGTAATCAAATCTATATTTTTGAATTTTTATCCCAATGCCGAACGAAAAACCAGTTAAATCAAGCGTTGGCGCGATCTTGATCTCTTGTCTTCTTTCGTTGTTATATCCAAATCTGAAATCAAAATTTTCTGATATGTTGAATTCTCCGCCAATTGTGAAGTTTTTAATCCTATCATAAATTTTAGGTGTTTCTTCGTTTATCTTATTCAAACCTATATTCAATCGTAGCGGGAGGTGCTCAAGTTTTTTTGAAATTGCAAATTTTATCTCAAATGGAAGATTTTCTTTGGATGAGATGTAACTGTTTATTTGTGTTCCGATATTGTTTAATGTAAGTGCTATGTTAAGTTCTTGTTCTTCAATTACATACATTCCGCCGATATCAAAAGCGATAGCGGTTGAACGAGCACCGGCAATTGAAGAATAAATTAGCTTTGAATTAATACCATATTTAATTTTTTTATATTCTTTTGAAAATCCCACAACAATTGCAAGTTCGCCAGCTGAGAAGGAACCAAGTTGATTTCCATATCGATCAGTTTGATTAAAATTACCGTAGTTTATATAGATGAAGCCAAGGCCGATGTTTCCAAAGTTTTCAAGTCTTGTCGTATATGCGGAGTAACCTAAGTTTATATCAAGTAAATGTTTAAGGAAGCCAACACTTGCGTAAGTATTCTTAAGTGTTGATAAGCCAGCTGGGTTATAGAAAAGTAAGTTCGGGTCATCAAGCATAGCGATGAAATTTCCACCGATTGCAGAAGACCTCGGGCTTATATCAAGTCTTAGAAATTCATAGGTGGAATTTCCACCAGCGATTGAAAGCGAAGACAAAAGAATTATAAGCGAAAGGATGCGTTTCATTTTATCATTTTTCTTTTTTCTTTTCTGTGTTCAAAAATAGCAAAAATTTAGAAAAGTGCAAATTTATTTTGGTGTTTCTCTAATTTAAGATTCGGGAGCATTTGTATTTGAAAAATTGGTTTTTATTTATTAAATTAGTAAAGCCACTTGTGAGGCTCTTTTTGGGGCGTCGCCAAGCGGTAAGGCAGCGGTCTTTGGAGCCGCCATTCGGAGGTTCGAATCCTCCCGCCCCAGCAAAAGTTCTTTTTATTGTTTGGTTAATTTGTAAGTTTTTTTTATCTTTGCTCTTGACTTGGTGAAGCGATGGAAAAGTAATAAATAGAATGAATGAGTCAGCTTAAGATTTTCTCTGGTAGGTCAAGTAGAGAGCTTGCTGAAAAAATAGCAATTGAGATAGGCGAACCGCTTGGAAGCTGTGAGATAAGAAATTTCAGTGATGGTGAAATTTGGGTTAAGTATCTTGAGAATATCCGTGGAAATGATGTATTTATCATCCAATCAACTTTCCCACCATCGGATAATCTGATGGAGATAATAAAAATGATACACCCTTCCAAGAGGGCGTCAGCGCGTAGGATTACAGCAGTTATACCTTATTTTGGTTATGCAAGGCAGGATAGAAAAGATCAACCACGAGTTCCGATAACATCTAAATTGGTCGCAAATTTAATAACAGTTGCAGGTGCGGACAGGGTTTTGACAATGGATTTACATGCCCCACAAATTCAGGGTTTCTTTGACATACCGTTTGATCATCTTTATTCTGCGGTTGTTTTTGTACCAGCAATAAGGGAAATGGTCGGTGAGGAAGAATTTGTTGTGGTTTCCCCCGATATAGGCGGTGTTAAGTTCGCTCGCGGTTATGCTAAGAGATTGAATGCTGAGCTTGTGTTAATTGATAAAAGAAGATTGCGCGCAAATGAGTCAGAGGTTGTCAATGTAGTTGGAGATGTTAAAGGTAAAACAATAGTGATAGTCGATGACATAATTGACACTGCTGGGACTTTTGTTAACGCAGTTAATGCATTGGTTAGTAGGGGTGCGAGAAGGATTTTGGGTGCGTGCACGCATCCAATTTTATCGGGCAATGCGATTGAGAAAATTGAAAACGCTCATGTTGAAAAAATACTGGTAACCGATACAGTTCCGCTCAAAAAGCCGTCGCCAAAGATTGAAGTTCATTCAGTTGCGCGAATTTTCGCCGAAGCCATAAAGAGAATTCATTGCAATGAATCACTGAGTGTTTTATTTGAAATTGAAAACTAAAAATTCAAAATTTAAAGCATGACGGAGATAATTTTAAATGCAGAGATAAGAAAACCAGGAAGAAGCATTTCAAATCAACTTAGACGCGCTGGGAAAATACCTGGAATTTATTATGCTCCAGGCGATGAACCGTTGCCAATTGCTGTGAAAGAAGCGGAACTCAAAAAGTTAATTTATACAACAGAGACACATATAATAAAATTGAAATTAGATAGCGGGAAGGAAATTCAATGCATCTTGAAAGATGTTGAATTTGATCCTGTGACGGATAAGCCGATTCATTTTGATCTTTATGGGCTGAAAGCAGGAGCAAAAATAACGCTTGAGGTACCAATTGTTTTAGTCGGTAAAGCTCCTGGGGTTGAAAAAGGTGGAATTGTAGAACATCTGCTTCATACAGTTGAAATTGAGTGCTTAAGTGATGCTATCCCAGAGCATATTGAGGTTGATATAAGTAAACTTGATATTGGCGATTCAATTCATGTTCGTGATTTAAATATCCCAGGTGTTAAAATCCTTGAAAACGAGCTCTCGGTTGTTGTCGCTGTTGTTCCACCGAGAGGTGTTGAAGTATCGGCTACAAAGCCAGAGGAAGCTCAACAGGTATCTCAACCTGAAAAACAATCTGAGTAAAGTAGTTCTTTTAAAAATGATTGCCATATTTGGACTTGGAAATCCCGGAGTTGAGTATGAGATGACAAGGCATAATGTCGGATTTATGGTGGTTGACGAGATAGCAAAAAGAGTTGATGTAAATTTTAAGTCTGGCAAGGGAGATTATCTTATAAGCTCAGCTAAATACAAAGGGAATGAATTTTTACTTGTTAAACCGTTAACCTATATGAACAACAGCGGAGTAGCTGTTAGAGATGTCGTGGAAAGGTTTCAAATTGGTCTGAAAGATGTTTTAGTTATATGCGATGATTTAAATTTACCTCTTGGAGTTATAAGAATACGGCAAAAAGGTAGCGATGGCGGACATAATGGGCTTTATTCAATAATTTATCACCTGAAGACAGCGGAATTTCCAAGGTTGAGATGTGGAATAGGGAATCCTGAAAAGATGAAAAACATGGTTGATTTCGTTCTTTCAAAGTTTGATGAGGACGAGATTGAGAAATTAAATGAAATGATTAAACAGGCGGTTGAAGCAACATTTTGTTTTATTTCTGATGGAATTTTGACTGCGATGAACAGGTTTAACAAAAAAGTGAAATTAAAAGATAAATCTCCATGATCCAGGCGCCGTTCCTGGGTCCGAAAAATTTTTAAAAACAAAAAGACCAAATGGAGGTTAACTTAATGGCGAGAAAAATCCCGAAGAATATGATGTCAAGAAGGTGGTATGAGACAACATTTTTGATCAACGCCTCACTTGATGATCCAATAATTGAGCAAATCATCAAGAAATATGAGAACTTTATAAAGGAGCGCGGTGGAGAAATAATCTTGATGGAAAGATGGGGTAGAAGAAGGCTTGCTTATCCAATAAACAAGAAAAATAGCGCTTTCTATGTTTATTTTGAGTATTTTGCTCCGCCGACGATAGTAAGTGAGCTTGAAAGAGCTTTCCAGCTTGATGAAAATATAATGCGATATCTTACTGTTGTCGTCACGAAGAAAGCTTTAAAAGCTAAAGAACAGGAGAAAAGGCGAGGGAGGATCACGATTGAACACCTTGGGCTTGGAAGTGTTGAATCAGTAGCGCAAATGGAAGAAGAGGAAACATTTGAAGAAGAGGAAGAATAGAGTTTCTTTAATTTGTAAAAAATTATGTTAAAACTTAAATGATGGAGGGAAGGATCTATGGCAAAAGAACTTAAAATGCCCGAACTGAACAGTGTTGTCATAGTTGGTAATTTAACTAAAGATCCGGTGTTTCGTCAGACGACCAAGGGGACACCGGTTGTTAACTTTACGATCGCTTCAAATCGTAGATTTCGCGATAGCAAGAGGCAGTGGAAAGAAGATGTTTGTTTTGTCGGCGTTGTTGCGTGGAACAAGCTTGCGGAATCTTGTAGAGGTAAATTGAAAAAGTCAAGCGCTGTTCTTGTTGAAGGGGAATTGCAGAGCAGAAATTTGAGAACCGCTGATGGTAGAACAAGGACAGTCGTTGAGATTAAGGCAAGAAGAATTCAATTTCTTGACAGACGAGGAATGGTTTCGGGCAACAACGAAGGTCAAGCGCAATCCTCTTCTTCCCAAGGTCAATCAGTAATTTGAACAAATATCTTTAAAACGAAAGACACAAAATTTAACAAAAAATAAATTTTTAACCAGAGCATGATGGAAAGTGATGAAAAAGTACTGCGTTTAAGAAAGAAAAAAATATGCAGATTTTGTGAAGCTGGAGAGATTTACATTGATTATAAAGATGAGAAAAAGCTTGGGAAATTTCTAACGGAACAAGGTAAGATAATTCCGCGTAGAGTTAGTGGAAATTGTGCTATGCATCAGCGTCAATTGACAAGGGCTATTAAACGAGCCAGGCATCTTGCTTTGCTTCCTTTTGTTGCTGAAGCAGTGAAATAAGAACAAAACTTAACGGAGAAGACTAAAGATGAAAGTTATACTGCGTCAGGATTTTGAAAATCTCGGGAAATTTGGTGATATAGTTGATGTAAAAGATGGTTATGCGAGAAATTTTTTGATACCTCGGAAAATAGCTCTACCTGCTACACCTGGAAATATAAAAATGATTGAAACGGAGAAAAAGCAAAAAGCATTTAAACTTGAGAGAGAAAGAATAACAGCTCAACAACTTGCTGAAAAGCTTGCAGGAGTTGAAATTACAATTGCTATGAGAGCTGGAGAAAATGAACGATTATTTGGTTCCGTAACAGCGCAAATGATTGCAAGTGAACTTGAAAAACTTGGTCTTGAAATTGACAGAAGAAAAATTTTGCTGGATGAGCCAATAAAGATGCTTGGTAGATACGAGGTGTCAATAAAACTTCATCCTGACATTAATGCTAAAGTTATGGTTAATGTTGTTAAGTTAGAGGAAGAAGAAAAAAGCAGCGAAAGTTAATTTTTAATATCCCCGACCAAAAGGTCGGGGTTTTTTGTCAAATTTAATTTGGGTAGAAGATAAAATGGAAAGCGTTGGATTTTTAACGGCATTTTTGTTTGGTATTTTGTCATTTCTTTCACCTTGTGTTCTCCCGCTTGTTCCTGGTTATATTTCTTTTATATCGGGGCTTTCGTTTGAAGAACTGAGAGAACAGGGTGGTTCAAAGAAATTTTTGTCAAAAACTTTTTTGAGTTCTGTTTTCTTTGTGCTTGGTTTTTCTATTGTTTTTATTGCTCTTGGAGCTTCGGCGACGGCGATCGGTAAATTTTTATCTGATAATATGAACATAATTTCCAAAATCGCTGGTGTTATAATTATCCTTTTTGGTTTGCACATGGTTGGAATTTTCAAGATAGGATTTTTGAACTATGAAGCGAAGCTTAAAATGCGGGGAAAACCTTTGGGATTGCTTGGAGCTTTCCTAATTGGTTTTGCTTTTGGTTTCGGGTGGACTCCTTGTATCGGTCCGGTGCTTGCAACTATCCTCGTTCTGGCATCGCAGCAAGAGACGATCAAGCAAGGAATTATGCTTCTTACTGTATATTCTCTTGGGCTTGGTATTCCATTTATCATAACAAGTTTGAGTATCAATTTCTTTTTTAAATGGTTCTCAAAAGTAAGGAAGCATTTGAATGTCATTGAAATAATAAGCGGAGTGATTTTGATTATACTTGGCGTTTTGATTTTCACAAATTCGCTTGGGGTGATTTCGTCCTATATCATGAAAATTTTCCCATTTTTGAGTAAATTTTCTTAAAAACAAAAACTTTTTGAAAAATGTCGGCTAATGGAAAACTAAACGATATAGTTGTAAGGATTGGTGGAGAAGGCGGAGAAGGTGTAATGAGTGCTGGCGAGATATTAACATATTCAGCAGCGAGATCTTCATACCGTGTTTTTACATTTAGAACTTTCCCTGCCGAGATCAAAGGTGGGCTTGCAATGTATCAATTTCGTGTAAGCCCACATGATATCTATTCAATGGGTGATAAACTTCATATTTTGATGGCTTTTAATCAAGAAGCGTTTGATAATTACGCCCATTTGCTCGCGGATGATGGGGTATTATTTTACGATCCAGCGGAATGCAAACCACCTGAAAGCTTTACAAAGAAAAAATATGAAGTTCCACTTAAAGATCTTGCGATGTCTGCTGGGACTCATCTCGCAAAGAACATGGTTGCAACTGGATTCTTAACCGCTGTGCTTGGAATCCCTGCAGAGAAGTCCGAATATCAAATTATTGATAAATTCAAACGCAAAGGTGAGAAAATTCTTGGTCAGAATCTAACAGCTTTTAGAAGTGGAATTGAATATGCTAATAGATATCTTGATGAATTAAGTAGATTTAAACTTGGTGAACCTGAAGGTAAAGATAAAAGGATAATTCTTTCAGGGAATCAAGCTATTGGGTTTGGTGCGATAGCTGTTGGTTGTAAAGTTGCAGTTGGTTACCCTATTACTCCCGCATCTCCTATTCTTGAATTTTTAGCGCGATATCTTCCGAGGTTTGGTGGTAAAGTGATCCAAAATGAAGATGAAATTTCAGCTCTTGCAACCTGTGTTGGTGCTTCATATGCCGGAGCGAAAGTTATAACTCCAACTTCAGGACCGGGTCTTGCACTTATGACAGAGCTTATAACATACGCTTCAATGGCTGAGCTTCCTGTTGTTATAGTTGATGTTCAACGAGCTGGACCTTCTACAGGAATGCCAAGCAAGACAGAGCAAACAGATCTATATCACGCTGTCTTCGGTGGACCTGGTGAAGCACCGAGAATAGTCGTTGCCCCTGCTAATGTTAGTGAATGCTTTTACGAGACAGTAAGAGCTTTTAACCTCGCGGAAGAATATCAAATGCCTGTGATCATACTTTCGGATCAAATTTTAGTCTATCAAACCGAGGCAATTCCAGAGCCAGATATTGATTTGATAGAAGTGATAAATAGAGTTGAGCCAGACTACGATAATTTTAATTCAGAATATCTTCGCTATAAATTAACCCAAACGGGGCTTAATCCCATAGCGACGCCAGGATATCCGGCATTTGATACATAGCGCCTGGGCTTGAACATAACGAGCGTGGAAATCCAAATTATACTCCTAGGGTCCATACAGAAATGCAAAAGAAGAGATTTAGAAAAATTGAAACGCTTGCTCAAAGCTTGAAAGTGAAAACAATGATTATTACAAAGTTGATGGTGCGGAGATACTTTTAATTTCTTGGGGTTCAACCTATGGAGCTATAAGAGAGGCGATTGCAAAAGCAGAAATGAAAGGTATCAAGGTAAGTCATTATCATCCAAGAATTTTGAATCCATTGCCGAAGCGGAAGGTCAAAGAGATCATTCAAAGTTATAAAAAAGTCATCGTTGTTGAACAGAATTATCACGGTCAGTTTGCAAACATATTGAGAACATTTGTGGATTACAATCCGATAAAACTTAACAACTACGGCGGGATTCCTTTCACATCTGAAGAAATTTATAACAAAATAATAGAGGTCGCAAATGAGTGAAGTAATTGAAAAAATAAAGCAGGCAAAGGTTGAATATAAAAGTGATGTTAAACCAACTTGGTGTCCGGGTTG
>JBCNVC010000460.1:0-537 GCA_039630395.1 Candidatus Kryptonium sp.
TGTGAGTTAGTTTTATTGAAGTATTATTTTACCGTGGGTTTGAATCGAACCTGTGAGGGATTGAAACGGGGAGTTCCAAGATACTGGAGATCAACCCAAGCCCGTTTGAATCGAACCTGTGAGGGATTGAAACTTTGTTAAAAATTTCAGTTTATTGTTTTCGTTTTTTGTTTGAATCGAACCTGTGAGGGATTGAAACGACAAAATTATTGTCCCAGAAAAATATCCACATTTATGTTTGAATCGAACCTGTGAGGGATTGAAACTAGTGAAGAATGGGTACATAGTTTATAATTTGAATCGTGTTTGAATCGAACCTGTGAGGGATTGAAACTAAAACAAAAAAAGTTTTGCTTGCTTGCTGTGAGCAAGTTTGAATCGAACCTGTGAGGGATTGAAACGTTCCATAGGGCTTTGGGGACTTGCCCCATCTTTCGTGTTTGAATCGAACCTGTGAGGGATTGAAACGACAGTTAAAGACATTATACATATTGCATTAGCATTTCGTTTGAATCGAACCTGTGAGGGATTGAAACT
>JBCNVC010000461.1:0-536 GCA_039630395.1 Candidatus Kryptonium sp.
CCAGCCAGACTGTGCAATTTTGCACAGTTTGATTGACCAGGGAGATAATGCTTAAATTAGACTACTCAAATGTTCTCTCTGAAAAGATAGGGGAAGAAAATGGAATTTCATTAAAGGAGATAGAGGAGTATCAAAGTTTAATTCCGGAGATTAAAAGAGAGATTGAAGAGAGAAAAGATAAAGACTTTTACTTTATGAAGATGCCCTTTCAAGACGTGGAGGAGATAAACTGTCTAGGGAGATATATAAGAGAAAATTTTGAATACTTTGTGGTAATAGGTATAGGTGGTTCCGCCCTTGGCAACCAGACCCTGAACGAAAGTATAAACGGACTTGACTACAACTACAAGAAGACTCCAAAGTTTTTCGTTTTAGACAATGTAGACCCGGATAAGTTCGCTTTTGTGCTAGAGCAGATAGAGTTAAAAAAGACCGTATTTAATGTTATCACAAAATCCGGATCCACTACAGAGACTATTGCAAACTTTCTGATAGTTCTGAACATGCTAAAGTCTAAGGTCGGTCCTGAGTGGAAA
>JBCNVC010000462.1:0-536 GCA_039630395.1 Candidatus Kryptonium sp.
ATTGAGGTGATTTAAGTTTTAGGTAAAAACCCTAACATTTAAATTGTCCAAAAAAAGGGGAGCGATCCAAGAATTCACCTCAGTCTAAAATCCTATGGACTCATGCACTATAGTCCTTGTTTTGCTGGGGCATCTTATAGGTTTGGGCGCAGCTCTTATCATGGGCTCATATAGGGACTTGACTTTTTCATTTTAGAGAGTATAATATTTTATGTAAGGTAATTAAATCACATATTGAACATTGGTAGGATGATAGTTCACAAAGAAAGGTTCTACCTTAGTAGAAATAGCTATAGTCCTTGTTTTGCTGGGGCATCTTATAGGTTTGGGCGCAGCTCTTATGGGCCTCTTGCCAAAAGAATAAAGATAAATGAGACATGGAAAACCTCGGATGCAGAAGTAGAGGCAGTAATTAGCCATAGTGCGGGAAGCAGATGTTTACCCGGAAATCTAACCTCAGCTAACGTGCGTAAACTAAATGATGCCTGGAATAAACCTTTAATTTACATCTTTGCCCCTGAATTATCAATTGGAGG
>JBCNVC010000463.1:0-532 GCA_039630395.1 Candidatus Kryptonium sp.
CCTCACAGGTTCGATTCAAACCTGGAAACATTAGAGAACGCGTTGAAAGTTATTAAATGTTTCAATCCCTCACAGGTTCGATTCAAACTTGAATAGCAGGTTTTGAATAGCAGGCACAGGCAAGTTTCAATCCCTCACAGGTACGATTCAAACCGGAAACCTTGGAGTTTCAGAGGGGGCTTTGATACAAGTTTCAATCCCTCACAGGTACGATTCAAACGAGGTAGCAATGTTGGGTTTAGTTATGACAATCCATGTTTCAATCCCTCACAGGTACGATTCAAACAGCTTTTATTTTGTTATTTCTATTAACAAGATAAGTTTCAATCCCTCACAGGTACGATTCAAACAAGAAAGGTTGCAAGAATTTGCTCAGCTGTATGATTACGAGTTTCAATCCCTCACAGGTACGATTCAAACGTGGTAAAAAGATTAATGCAAATAACAGGTGTCAATTTTTAATACGTTTCAATCCCTCACAGGTACGATTCAAACAACAAAGCAATGCTTTTGTGTATTGTATTATGTATTC
>JBCNVC010000464.1:0-533 GCA_039630395.1 Candidatus Kryptonium sp.
GGCTTTGAAAATATTAAAAAAAGAAATTCCAGATCTAAAAGCTAGCTTGTTTGGTGTGTTCCCGCGACCTAATAATTTACCTGATTGGATGAACTATATTAGAAATCCTAAAATTGGTGCGTTAGTTAATCTTTACAATCAAAATGCTATTTTCCTTAGCCCGAGCTATTCGGAAGGTTTTCCTCTACCGCCGGCAGAGGCGATGGCTTGTGGGTGTGCTTTAGTTACAACGAATAGTTTAGGAGTTTTAGAGTATGCCTACAACGAGAAAAACGCAATAGTTACAAGTTCACCACCAGATCCTAATGAGTTGGCTGAAGCGGTTAAAAAGCTTATTATTGACAGAGAGAAAAGAATTACTTTCGCGTATGAGGGATATAAAACGATTCGGGAATTTTCATGGGAGAAAAATACTGATGAATTTGATAAATTTATTAAAAAGATAATTGGTTAAGATGGTCATCTATGTATGCTCCTTTGAGCGTTGTAATTCCATGTTATAATGGTAAAGATGTAATAGGGAGAGCGATTTT
>JBCNVC010000465.1:0-530 GCA_039630395.1 Candidatus Kryptonium sp.
TCAATCCCTCACAGGTTCGATTCAAACTTGTTAAATTCTTTCGCTCCGGTCGATTATATGGGTGTTTCAATCCCTCACAGGTTCGATTCAAACTGAGAAGGGAAGGGACATTGACGAGGTTGGTTCGCATGTTTCAATACCTCACAGGTTCGATTCAAAATTCTTGAGGACCTTTTTAACCGCATTCGTGCTCAAGTTTCAATCCCTCACAGGTTCGATTCAAACCTGGGACCACCCCAGGGAGAAAGCATCCCTTCCTTTGGAGTTTCAATCCCTCACAGGTTCGATTCAAACAAAGCAATGGTTTTGATTTGCCTTGGACTTGGTTTGGTTTCAATCCCTCACAGGTTCGATTCAAACCTTGGATTGCTTGACGACGACCGACTGCGTTTTCCGAGTTTCAATCCCTCACAGGTTCGATTCAAACCTTGGAGATTTCAATAATAAGTTATACCTCATTGAAGTTTCAATCCCTCACAGGTTCGATTCAAACCAGAGAAAAAGTGCCTCTTATAAAAGGAATGTATATT
>JBCNVC010000466.1:0-531 GCA_039630395.1 Candidatus Kryptonium sp.
CCAACTTCCGTGAAGAACTCTTTGACAAACTCTACACTTTCTTCAAACGCTACTTCACTGAAAGTGGCTCTATCGGTTTCTTCTTTACGCCTTACCATCAGAGCGTCTATGAGCGAGTCTACACTGACGAACAAGATGTGATGCTTTTCTGGAAAACAACAAGGCTTTACTATGTCAAAACCGATAGGCTTTTCCGCAGTATGGAAGTTTCGCTGGATGGTTTTCGCTTCTTCTTTGATGTCTCCACTTTAGAGCATAAAAAGGCAAACGAGAAACGGGAGTTGGTCTTCGCTTTCAAGGAGCGACGAAGTGATGGTGTTTTTGTCTTCACAGTAGCCTACTCAGAGAGAGGCAGTAAGACGAATATTCAGGAAATCCGCCGAGCCATCAAAGATGCATTGGGTTTGAAAAATTACACGGATGCAGTGCCTACTGAGGAGACATTGGAACGAGCCTTCCGACTCTTTGAGCGGCAGAGCGAGGTTGACTACTTCATCTGCAAGGATGCCAAATCTTTCCTTCGGGAACAAT
>JBCNVC010000467.1:0-529 GCA_039630395.1 Candidatus Kryptonium sp.
TCAGGGTCAGTTGCAAATACCAAGTCGCATTCATCTAAAAGCTTTTCTAATTCTTTTAAATATTCCGCCCTTGGCTCTGGATTTCTTGTAAAAACTCCAGAATCTTCACAATTTATCTTTATTATATTCTTTATTCCAAACTTTTCAAGAAGCTCAGGAAAAGCTCTATAAGTTGCACCATTTACACAATCAATAGCAATTTTCATATTACTATTAATTAGCTTAAAACCTACAAAATCCACTATACTATCTAAATGCATTTTATATGCATTTTCTGAATATATTATTTCACCAATACATGAAGAAAATTTTATTTTTCCTACATAATTTTTTAGGTTTTCAAGTTCATTTTCAAATAAAAATCTATCTTTTATAGCAAGCTTTAGTGCATTATATTCAATTGGATTATGACTTGCGGTTACAATTATACCTCCATCTAAGTTAAGTGATTTTACAATAAATAATGTAGTAGGAGTAGGACAAATTGAAAGCGTATATACATTTTTACAGGTAGATAGTGCAGTATTTA
>JBCNVC010000468.1:0-527 GCA_039630395.1 Candidatus Kryptonium sp.
TAGACCCTGTAGTACAATCAACAATAACTCGTTTGAATCGTACCTGTGAGGGATTGAAACTTTAATAAAGTCTGTCATTTCTATTTGGTATCTCAAGTTTGAATCGTACCTGTGAGGGATTGAAACTCATTTTTTTCAATAAATTCTCGTTGCTTTAGAGAATAGTTTGAATCGTACCTGTGAGGGATTGAAACTTTTTTAACAGATAAACATTATCGGCATAACGTATGTTTGAATCGTACCTGTGAGGGATTGAAACGCAAGTTATCCAATTAGGGTTTTTGTTAATGTTTATTTGTTTGAATCGTACCTGTGAGGGATTGAAACCCGCGAAATCCCGCGGGAATAGTGAAGGCGAAGATTGTTTGAATCGTACCTGTGAAGGATTGAAACCAATACGGTTTCGGTAATTAAGTAATAATATAATAAGTTTGAATCGTACCTGTGAGGGATTGAAACTAAAGTTAAGATACAAAATAATGACTCTGGCAAGTTTGAATCGTACCTGTGAGGGATTGAAACGTAAG
>JBCNVC010000469.1:0-528 GCA_039630395.1 Candidatus Kryptonium sp.
CTATAGCTTCTTCAGGAAAAAGAACTTGGCTTAATTTCTCACCCGACGTATAGATTTTATAAAGAAAAGCTTAATATAATAAAACTATTATGGAAATTAGTTGGCTTGTTTTTGGTGGAGTGGTTCTTACCGCTCTCTTTCTTGACCTTTTTGTTTTCCACAGAAACCCTCACAGGATTTCTCTGAAGGAAGCCCTTTTGCTCTCTGCCTTCTGGATAGCTCTGGGTCTTGCCTTTGCCGGTTATGTTTATTACACGAAGGGTTATGACAGAACTGTAGAGTATCTTACGGGATACCTATTGGAAAAGGCTCTCAGTCTTGATAATATTTTCGTGTTTATACTCATATTTTCCTACTTTAAGGTTCCGGAAGAATACAGGCATAAGGTGCTTTTCTGGGGTGTGCTTGGTGCAATAGTATTCAGAGCCATATTCATATTTGCAGGTCTTGAACTCATAAAACACTTCCACTGGATTGTATACATATTCGGCATAATACTTATCGTGTCTGCCATAAAACTTCTTACAA
>JBCNVC010000047.1:0-252 GCA_039630395.1 Candidatus Kryptonium sp.
TAACTATCTCATTTTCTTTGATATTTGAATAAGGCAAGTACACAGAAAATGTAAAAGGTTTTGTTATATTATTCTTATTTTCATAGAAATTTTTATAAATTTCTATATTGGAATTTTCAAAAGCCTTTTTAAGAAGTGAAATTATTCCTCTTCTATAATCTATAGGTATTGTATCTTTTGATAACTTATAAAATATAGAAAACCTCATAAGAATTTAAAACTTATTTGCCATCTCCACCATGCCGAAGCCTG
>JBCNVC010000047.1:262-12911 GCA_039630395.1 Candidatus Kryptonium sp.
CCAAAGCCGCATTCGTAGCCAAATTTTATAAGCTCTTTTGAACCTTCAACTTCAAATGGACACATTATTGCCGGAATTTTTATGTCAAGTTTGTCTTTTATATAGTGAACTAAAACTTGTGCTTTAGAAGATTTTATATAACTTTCGTCAAAATTTATTATGAGATTTTTATCTTTGGGATCTTTATTATAAAAAGATTTATATTTGTTTATCAAATTTTGTCTTATCTTTTCTGAAATCTCTAATTTATCGTCCGTAGGTTTATAGTAGTATTTTGTAAGTTGGTTACCTAGTTGCTTTTTTGTGGTTACAACTATTGGAGAAAGACATTTGAATTTTAGTTTATTTAAAGAACTTAATTTATCAAAATCAGATATTGTTTCTATTTGTCTTATCTCAAAACTTTTATCACCTATTCTTAAACTACCCTCTTTCAATAAACCATTTAGTAAATTTGTAAGAAACTCTTCCCAAGGGGAAGAAATATACCAAAAAAATTCACTTGATAGAATTTCTATTTTTGAATCTATTATTTTTCTTTTAGGAATTTGCAACCAAGAAAATGTGAAAAATTTGAATTTTTTATTAGTAGATATGTGCATCCCATCGTGTAGAAGAGTAGCGAATTCTTTATTATTGATTTTAAGAAAGTTGTATATTGACGAAGATAAATAATGTTGATAGTTTATCGGAATAAAAGTCTGTTTTTGAGAATAGAAATTCAATTTAACTCTCATTTTTAATTTCTTATAAAATTTATATCAAATAATCAATAAAATTCAAAATAATAATATCCGTTTGATTTTTATATATGCTTACACCAATATATTCTAATACCACTCATCAATATCAACGCAAGTAATCCGTGTTGTGTATATCATCCCACTATGCTACATTTACGCATATACACATTCACAAATTTCTTTCAAAACCGCATTGGAGAAAGGGGTTTTCATTTTATTACTATCAGGGTTCCTGTTATAGTTTTGCCAGCCTGGTTTTCAAGACGATAAATGTAAAGGCCTGTTTTGAGGAAGTTACCATTTATTTTTACATCCCAAATAAACTTATCTTCTTTAAGTTCTTCTATAAGTTCTCCTTTTGTGTCATAGATGAGAACTCTTTTGGGTGTGCCTTCTGAGGTAAAGTCAATTTTTTCGTTTATGTTGTCGTTGTTTAGCGAAACAAAGATGTGTTTTTTTACAACTGCGTATTTTCTGTTTTCTAAATAAACTACTAATTTATCTTCTGCTTGCTGATTCCTTGTGTCATAGACAACTACTTTTATTTCGTGCTGTCCATCTGGAAGTTTTGAGGCTCTTGTGTTAAAAAGATAAATAAAGTTTTGGTTAACAGAACTGCTTATATGGATAGCTTCGCCATCTACATAAATCTCTAACTTTTTAATTCCTTTGTCATCATGGGCTGTCCCAGATATGGTTATTATTCCAAAAACATTACTTTCTGTTTGGGGAGAAAGTATCTTGCAACTGGGTGGTGCATCTACTACTACAGAAATTTCGTGTTGTGCTTGTTGGTTTTTTGTGTCGTATGCTATTACTTTTATTTTTAGTGTGTCGTCTGGAAGCGTTTGATAACTTGAGGTGTGAATTTGATATACTAAAATTTGTGCTGTGGTTGTATAAATAAACTGGTTGTTTATGTAAAGTTCTATGTTTTTTATTCCTACGTCGTCTTGTGCTTGTGCTGTTATTGTAACTAATCCATATACTATTTTTCCATCTTGTGGTGAAATTATACTACATGTTGGTGGTTCATCTTCAGATGAAACTCTTATCTGGAGACTGTATTGTGATGTCTGTCCATCGTTGTCTTCAACTGTGAGGGTTACTAAGTAAATGCCCGGTTGAGTGTATGTATGCAGCGGATTTCTCTGGGTTGATGTGTTTCCATCTCCAAAATTCCAGATCCATCTTACCACTTCTCCGTTTGTGTCGTAAGAGTAGTCAAAAAATTGTATTTGTTGATCTACTTTGGGATAAAGTGGTTGAAATGTAAAAGCTGCTGTTGGTGGTCCTGGTTCTTTGCCCCAGACAAGTTTGTTGTTTCTGTAGAGAGTTATGTTTTCAAAGGGTGTGTAGCTTGTTTTGTTTGTTGTGTAGGAATAATCGTTTGTAACATTAAATATTGCGTTGTTGCCATAGATTGCTATCTCTATGTATGCATATTGACCTTTGCCTTTTAAGCTCGGTGCGCCTGTTGAAAATGTTACTTCAAGGTATGTGTCTGTAAGTGTAATTGGTCCTATTGGATAGAAGTTTGACTGCATATAGCCAACTACACTTCCTGTATATGGATTTTCAAGCTGGCCAACATAGTGGATCGCGTTAAGAGCGTTTAGTTGTGCTTCGTCTTTTGTAAAATAAAATCTAAATTTTAGTTCATTCATTGGAACTTCTTCGCCTGTGTTGCTTACTATTCTTATGGAAAGTTTTGTCCAGGCTGTGTCTGTTTGCTCGTTTATGTCTTTTGCGTGTATTTCTAACTCAAAAACAGGACGTGCTTCAAGTTGTTGTGAAGGTTGTGAGATATTTCCTGCTGCGTCTACTGCAAAGATTCTGTAGTAGTATCTTGTGTTTTTTTCTACAGCTGTGTCTACATAGTAGCTTGTGGTAGTTTGAGTTAGGTATGTAAAACTTGATGGGATAAATCCAAAAATTGTACTTCTGTGAATTATATAGTGGCTTAGGTCTTCTTCGGTGTTGTCGTCCCAGTCAATGTCTATTCTTGTTAAACTCACCGGTATAAATTTTAAGCCAGTCGGTGGCTGCGGAGGTGTTTTGTCTTGTTGAAGTGTTACTACACTTACTACTTCTGATGGAGATGATTCTCCAGAGTATTTATCTACTGCTGTTAGGTAGTAGTAATAGGTTGTCTGTGGGGAAACAGAAGTATCAGAGTAAGTATTAATTTTTGTCTCAGCTAAAAGGACAAAATTTATGTTGTCTGTTGAACGATAAATTTTATATTTTGAAAAGTCAGGTTCTGTGTTTTTATCCCAGGAAAGGTCAACTCTATATGGACTTACTGCTTTTGCTTTGAGATTTTTTGGTGCAGAAATCAAACTGGTGATGTATATAGAAACAACTGATGATGGTTGTGATTCGTTTCCAGAGGTGTCTATTGCCGTTAATCTGTAGTAGTAGGTGGTTGAGAGTTTTAAGTTTTTGTCTATGTATTCCCTTGTTTTTAATTCAGTAACTAAGTTTTGTGCTGAAACTAAAAAATTAGGATAAGTTGACCTATAAAGCCTGTATCCAGCAAGATCTAATTCAGAATTTTTAGACCAGGTTAGTTTTACCTGAGAAGGATTTATCAAAAAAGCTGTCAAACCTGTTGGAGCTTGGGGTGCTGTAGTATCGTTTGCTCTTGGTGGTTCTTGTCCCCACAGTAAAATTCCATCCTCATAAACAGGAATATATGGTGTGGTTCCTGCAAAGCTTCTTATGTTCCAGGTTTCGTCGTTCATTTGTGTAAGCTGCTGATATGACCAGTCGTTTGAGTGGTTCCATGGAACTGCTCCCCAGCGCAACTGAAATCTTGCCATTTTTTCACATAGATCTGATCTTCCAGGATGTATGAGTGTGCCTGTGAAGTCAACAACTACACAATATATATTTTCATGCCATTGTATAAGTTGAGAAATTACTGCAGAAGATTGTCCTTGAGGAATTACTTGTATGGATGAAGGAGAAACTCCTGAGGAAATTACTTCTGTAAGGTCTACAAAGTATCTACATGAAAGTTTATCTTTTATAGTTGGAGGCCAGGCAGAACGGTTGTTTAGTTGAACTATTATGTCTAATGAATCCTGTCCCTGCCAGGCAATCCAACCACGAACAAAGTATTCTGGTCTTCTTTGTTCAGGAGGAGTAAAATATTTCTCAGATGGAAAATCAGAAAGAGGTTGTCCACCATAAAGGAGATACATCTTGGCTAGACAACCAACCAAAGCTGCATTGTAATCGGTGCCTCCTTCTGAAATCTCATATCTTCTTACATCATCATAGTACTCATCACTGTTGTTTGGGCCCCCTACTAAAAGCCCGTAAGCAATATGAGTATGTTTTGTAGGTACATCTATCATGCTACACCATGAAGAGTGCGCTGTTCTATGATGAGGGTATTGAGGATATTTTGTGCTAAAACCAACAATATAGCTCATATTGTTGGGATTGTCACCAAGAATGTAGTTGATTTGCCCTTCTGCAAAGTTTCTGTAAATTTGTTTTTTAGAGACTGTTCCTAAGTTACAATCAGACCACACAAAGGCTAAAAAACAAGCATTTACCACATATCTTAAATTTCCCCATCCATCAAACAGACAAAGCCCTCCTGGACTTTTTGGAACGCCGTTTACCCAGTGATCTAAGTTTCTTTCTACAGCTTCAATAAAAACTGACTTACCAGTAAGTTGTGCCATTTTAAGTGTAGCACCATATCTTACATCGTCCCAGCAGTGGGTGTGGTTGCCACCTATTGAAAAATTTGGGTCTAATAGAAAACTTTCTGCCTTTTGAAGATATGTTTGGTTGTCTGTTGCTAAGTAAAGCCAAACTGCTGCCCAGGCAAGATCGTCTAAGTAGCTTGAACTACCATAAAATGCCACTGATGGAGAAATTCCTCTGTATGTGTCTGCAAAATCAAAAAGCTCGCGTGCGTGTTTTAGACAAAGCTGTGAATATTCGGGATCTATGTCTTTAAAAAGTATTGAGGTTAAAGCAAGGCCTGCTGCTGCTCCTGCTGAAACATCAGAGCCTGGTGTGGAAGGGTCAACTTTATGGGCTGGTCTTGTTGTCATTAAATGAAGAACTTCATGAGGTATCCAGTAGTCGTGGTCTGTTGCGTTGCCTACATAGTAGTAAAAAACATTGGGTTCCGGATGGCATTTTATTAAGTAGTCAGCTCCCCATTTTATCTCATCTAATATTTCATCTAACAAACCAGAATTTACAAATGCTTGTTTATATTCATACACAGCCCAGGCAAGTTGAGACAAAGCATATACAATTGTGTTTCCAACTTTTACTCCATCTCCACAGTCATGCCAGCCACCTGTCAAATCAAGCCCTACATCTTTTCCATCATCTAAGCAGTCGTCTGCACGCCATATAACAGGATAAGGTTCTGGTAAGTCTCCTGAACGCTGGATAAGATAAAAAAATATGGATTTCTGAAGTGCCTCGCCATAGTTGTAGTAAGCACCCCCTGTCCTCGGCGGAGCAAAAAGTTTTGAAGAAAATAATAATGTTGTCAGGAATAATAATACTTTCTTCATTACAGTTTACTAAATCAATTGATCATTTTATTACACTAATTATTCCAGTAGTAATAGTGCCATTTTTTAATTTTAGTTTGAAAATATAAGCACCACAATTAAGTTTTGTGCTACTATCTAATTTTTTTGCCTCTAAAACTTTTGTACCTCTTAAATCATAAATTTCAATATTTTCCGCATCTCCAAACTCAACCTTATCATTTATGCCATCATTGTTAGGTGAAAAAACATAAAACTTTTTGATATGTAAAGTTTGTGGTTGTTGAGTGTTGTTTACTGTAATTGGGTATATTTGCTGTGTTGTCTGATTAGAATTATCATATACTACAACCTTCAATACATGCTCCCCATCAGAGTAATTACGAGTGTTTAATGTAAACACATAAGGTGAACTGGTCAGCGTGTTTATTAACACATCATCTAAATAAATCTCTACTCTTTGTATACCGCGATCATCCTGAATATCTAAAGAAATTAACACTTCACCAGAAAGTTCTCCCTCAATTCCGTTTATCCCAACAAGCTGCGGAGGAAGATCTCCTGAAACATTATTTACATTTACATTAATTTGAGAAGAAGATGTCTGGTTTGAGGTGTCAAACGCTATCACTTTTATAGTATAACTGCCGTTTTGAAATTGTAGAGTATTCCATACATATTGATAAGGCAAAGTAGTGTCTGTGGAAACGCAAATGTCATTTATATAAAACAAAACTTTAGAAATTCCTGTATCATCACTTACCAAAACACTTATCGTCACTGTGGAGGAAACTGTACTGTTAGCAAGGGGTGAAAGTATTGTTATCTGAGGAGGATTATCTTGTTGAATCTGGTTTCTTACACTAACAGAAATCTGTGCCTGATTTGTCTGATTGGATGTGTCGTATGCTACAACTTTTATACTGTAGATTCCATCAAGATAGCTAGCAGTGTTCCAGCTGTAACTGTATGGAGAGGTTGTATCTGTGGAAACACAGATATCATTTATATAAAACAAAACTTTACTTATCCCCTTATCATCTGTTGCGTTAACCCGGATATTAACTATTCCAGAAACAACAGAGCCATTAGCTGGAGATACAATAGAAACACCAGGTGGTGCGTCTTGTTGAGAAGCCGGGTAGATAAAACCAAAATCGTCAAAATATAATAACGCAGTTCCAGTTTGAACTCCTGTTACTCCAATTTGCAACTCCCAGACCCTACTTCTGTCAGCTGTGGAAACTTCTATAGAGAAAAACTCATCTAATGGTATTCTTACAAGCACCCATTTATTAAGATAATTAGCAGGTAAATAATTATTAACCACCACCTCTCTTCCCATAACATTGCCGGAATCTTTTAGATGAAAAGTTAACCTTGCATTTGCAGGAAAAGTTGCAATATAAAGATAACACTCTAACTGCTCAAATTTTGTTAAATCCAAAATCATATTCTGTCTCCACCAACCAGCCCAGTTATACCCTGCTCCACCCCAATAGTTGTTTATGGTAAGATTAAGTTTCAAAGAATGATTTGGGGATTTATAGTTTTCTGTTACCTCCTGAATAGTACTTCCAGATGGTGCTGCCCAACCTCCTCCGTAGGCAAAATTTGTAGTTGAGGTTTCACCATCATAGATTACTAATTTGGGAAGTTGTTCAATAACTAAATCCAGCACATTAACTACCAACACTTCAGACCAA
Organism: Candidatus Kryptonium sp.; assembly: GCA_039630395.1. Classification (GTDB taxonomy): domain Bacteria; phylum Bacteroidota; class Ignavibacteria; order Kryptoniales; family Kryptoniaceae; genus Kryptonium. Next base: position 7,247 of record JBCNVC010000047.1, read on the forward strand.
CCAGATTCTGCTCCTTTCGAATCTACAGCTTTGACTTTTATATTGTAGGTTCCACTTGAACTAAATACATGAGTCATATAACAAGTAGCACCTGAAAACAACAAAGTTGAGGTTGAAATTGTTCCGTCTCCCCAGTCAAACACGTAGTAAATCATATCCTGGTTTGGATCTGTCGAAAAGGTAGTAAAAGTATATATGGGCCCAATATAAATATCATCCTGAGGACCTTGAGGTTTTAAAGGAGTTGAAGGAGGAAGGTTTGTCTGTTGTACCCCAGTTAACACAAAGTGTAACACAGAACTTCTCGGTAAAGTATAACTGAAGGTATTATTTGTAATGTTAGTTATTGGAGTTCTTTGAATTATACTTGGCGAGGTAGAATCGAAACCCCATACCTCGGCATAATTATAACTATAATTTGAAGTTATATTAAAAGTAACAGAAATGTTGTTGTCTAAATCCTTGTTTATCGCTATTATATGAAGTTTTGACTCGTCATTACCAAAAATTGAAGCATACACAGATGTTTTTTCTACATCGTCTGTCTGTGCATAAACTAAAGTGTCTCCAAATTTTGCACCATTGCCGTTATAGTTAAGATAGATATTAAAAGCAGCACGAGTATAAGGACCATCACCACCCCACATAGAGGCCCAGAAAACTTCATACTTTGCAAAAATACCTAAAACATCTGCTAATGCTATCCCTCCAGAAATGTTTTTTTCTCCTCCATAAGAATACTCCGTAATAGCTAACTTTGTACCAGGATAAAACTGGTCTATTGCTTGTTTTAAGTTTGGAAGTATAGGAAGATATTCAGGAAACCACTGGTTAATCCAGCTTGTTTCACCTGCTGTTATCGTTCCTTTTTGTGATGACTTATATGTTGGATCCCATAAAGTCCTTGGTGCTTGCATTCTTGCAATTAATAGTTCCCTTGTGGTGTCAGAACCATCTTCAAAAGAAATTCTTATGCCTGCACCTTGAGCTTCAGGATACCAGTGAACCTGTAATGCATCTAAAAGGCGTCTTCCTTGTTGCTGAGAATGGATTCTCATTTGCTCCAAATACCAATCTATAAACCAGCGATGATTTTGTCCTTTTACTTGGTTCCAGTCAGGAGCATCTTGAAGATCTAAATAACCCTTAAAACCATAAGAAGCATACCCAAAAATTAAAGCATAAGGATCTAAATCTTTTACCATAGAAGCAACAGTTGTAGATTTCCATATCAACTCTCTACAAGTGGTAGAAGAGGGATGAATCCTTGGATGAGTATGTCTCCAGAGATCTGGTTCGTTGTCCAACATATAAACTTTTATTCCTGTAGATGTGTTTGCTTGTCCAAATGTATCTATCAAAAAATCAACACATTCATCTAAATAAACATAGTTGTCTGAAAGATCTGGAGGATAACTAAAAGGTGCATTCTTTCTAAATCTTACTTCGCACCACCTAGCAGAAGGTGCTGTTTCTGCTTCCGAAACTGGGCCATTAGTGTCTTTTGCAACATATCCTGCTAACTGTAAAGTTATGCCTGAAGCAGCTCCATTTTGTAAAGATTTTTCATGAAAAAAAGTCAAACATCTACCAGGAATTGTCCATTCTGATTGTGGAATTCCCATATCAGATGGAATAAAATAATCACTGTTATGATACCAGTCACTTCCTGCATTCGAAGCGTTGTTTTCCCAGTTGTAGCCAGTGGTGCGGTTGCCACCAAACCTTCTTGCTGTGTTCTTTACACCTTCTCTGTCCTGGTTGGTTCCGTAAATGTATGGACTTATGGGTTTTCTATCTTGTTGGGTATTTATTGTAAACTGAACTGAAAATACTAAATACGGAAGGATTAAAGAAAGATAACTTATGTAAAATTTTTTTGATACCATATAATTCCTCCTTTTTTCCCAAAAACTCGCATTTGGGTTAGAGTTATTTTATTACACTAATGCTTCCGTTTTTAACTTTTCCACTTTTAAACTTTATTTTGTAAATGTAGTTGCCAGTTTTTAAGTTGCTTTTTTTATCTATTTTTGATTTAGTTTCGTACACTAAATTTCCTTTGGTATCATAAACTTTAACCCACTCCACCTCAACACCAAAATCTATCTCTTCATTTTTACCATCATTATTTGGAGTAAGAAGGTATCTATCCTTTATTTCGGTTTGAATGTTTTGTTGTGTGGGGTTTTCAACTATAAATGTTATTGTATGAGAGGCTGACTGATTTAAGGTGTCATATACTACAACTAACAAACTGTGGCTGCCGTTGGGAAGTTGTGTAGTGTTAAGACTAAAACTGTAAGGCGGCTCAAAATCTGTAAAATAAAGATTCCCGTCAATATATATTTGTACTTCGGATATTCCTGCATCATCTTCACACTCTACAACTAAATTGTAAACTCCACTTATAGTTTGGTTGTTTGTAAGATTTATAGATATAATTGTTGGAGAAGAATCTGTTGAAGATACCACTGCAAAGTGTGCTTTAACTGTTTTGTTTGAATTCATTAATATTGAAACTAAAGAGTTTGTAGATGAAATATCTCCACTCCAGTGAGAAAACTTATAACCGCTGTTGCTTACAGCAGTAAGTGTAACAGTACTTCCAGCAACATATATACCGCCTGGCGGATTTAAACTTACGGTTCCTGAATTTTGAGGTTCTATAATTACTGTCAAAGTATAACTTGAAGTACCAACTCCAGAAGTTGAAGAAGCAACTGAGAAGTTAGCTGTTATTTGAAGGTTTGAATTAACAGTTACTACAAGTGGATTTTGAGTATCTGTTACATCTCCACTCCAACCTGAAAAAACATAACCAGCTCGAGAATGTGCTTGCAAAGTAACACTTTCGCCTGGTGTATAAAGAGTTTTATTAGGATTTTTAGTAACATATCCAGCACCAGATGGGTTGATATTTATTGAAATAGTAAAACCGGTAGGTTGTTGTTGAGCACCTGCAATATCCCCAACTTTTATTCCTAACCCGTTTGTAGCTAAATAAACTCTACCATATACATTTCTGTCACCTGTTATATCTGCGTTAGCACAACCAAATTGATTTTTGTCATCGTTTATTCTAATCCAACTTGCGCCTTCATCATCACTTCTAAATATGGCTCTGACATTTTCTATTAAGGCATAGGTATAAATTGAAGGATAACTACTTCCTTCCTTTGGTTTTCCGAAACCAACGGAAGCTGCTTTTTGAACATTAGAAAGTTTTGTAAAAGTTTGCCCGCTGTCAGTTGAACGCCACATACCACCTTGTTCTTCGTCACTTACAAACCAAATGTGTCCTTCATGAGTATAGGTAACTTTGAAGTTTCCACTATTAGGTAGTCCAGAATAAGTTAACACAAATGTTTGGCCTTTGTTTGTGCTAATATAAAAATTACCATTCTTGAAAGCATAAAACTTATTTGGATTTTTTCTGTCGGATCTTACTATATATCCTCCACCCTCTAAACCACCACATTGAGACCAACTACTACCATTGTTTGTGGTGTAGTAAACACCACTTGCTCCCTCTGGAGACCAGATAACAACCGACCCATCAGCTGAAACAGCAACCTTTCCTCCACCTGTAACTCCTGGCGGTTCAGAACTTGCCTGAAACCAGTTATCACCGTAGTCATAAGAAAAACCTATTCTGTTTACATTAGGATTCCAGGTTCTGTCAACATTACCAACTCTTACTACAAAATTTTTCATATTTTCTGCAAAATCCAGGTCAGTAGAGGAAGCAAAATTAGGAGTTCTATACATATAAGTTGGCGCTTTTGTAATATCATCATGTCTAAAACCTGAAAGATCTCCTAAACAACTATATAAAGCTCCATCTGGATGAGAAACCAAAGCAAGAACAGCTGTTTCTTCTATACCTATTGCCCTTACTTTAATGTTTACTTTACCACCTCTATCCCAATCGGTTAAGTTTTCGCTACCATAAATTGTTGCTCCTGTCCCATAAAGCATATTATCTCTGTTGTGGGGATCAATTTCTAAAAAAGCTACCATCCAACCAAGTTTTGGAGAAACTTCAGGAGGTTGAGGATTTTTATTTCCAAAATCTAACCATGGAGCTTCTGTAATGTCCATTGTGTAATGAAGAGTCCGACTGGGATAGCCAGCCCATTCCCAGATACACCTCCATGTAATTCCGCCGTCTGTGCTTCTCCAGATAAAAGTATCAGGCCACCAGGAGCTTAAAGCAGTAACCATTATTGTTTTAGGATCTAAAGGATCTATAGCAATACCTCCATATCCAAAATAACAATCGTTGTAATTCATTGGAGAAATTTCAATCCATTGACCTGTTTTGGTATTATACTTATACACCCTTCCTTTATCAGGATTGTAAGGACCCTGTTTATTTGTGTAGGTTATATAAAGCCAACCATCAGAAGAAAGTTTTGCTCTATGGGGCATAAGTCCTGTAGGCGCACCTTGAACTGGCTGCCAAGTTGTACCTGCATCATTACTCACAAACAAATTATTAGTTAAATCTGCGACACCAACATATATTGTTTTTGTTGGTTCACCAAAATTACTGCTTGCAGGATCAAAAACAATCCAAACAACTCCTGGAATGTGGTTTAAATAGTCATAAGGACAATTTGGATCTTCTATCCAGGTTCCAGGATTAGGAAAGTTTTCTACCTTATTCCATGTCCTTCCATAGTCAGTGCTTCTCCACAGCCCGTTTCCCTCACGAGTACCTAAATAGAGAATACTGTTTTTGTTAGGATCAATTACTAATCTTTCACCCATATTTCTTGCAGGCATATTTCCACCTAACTTAAAAGGCAAAGGTACTCTTGTAAATGTTTCACCGTAATCCTCTGAGATTAAAATTTCTCCATTCATATTAGTCCATGAGTTTGTATAAGTTCCAGCAGCAATGTAAAGACGATTCGGTTCTACGGGATCAGTTGCTACACTTTCACAACCTAAAAGATTCCACTCATCAAAACTTACCCAATTTAAAAGTTGAACCCAGGTTTTTCCACTATCTGTGCTTCTATATACACCACCTATGTCTGTTCTCGCATATACTAAACCTGGCTGTGTCGGATTAAACACTACACCAGGCACAAAACCACCTCCACCTTCAATTTTTACATTTCGCCAGTTGTAATTTTGCACTTCAAAACCAAAGGTATTATAAATAAAAATAAAATATGATAGATAAAGAAAAAATTTTTTCATAAATAAAATGATTTTTTTTAAACCGATTTAACTATACACCTACCTCACTAAAAAATTTATAAGTTTATATGTATTAACATGTATTTATTACAAAAAACTTAAAAAATGTCAACATAAAAACAAAAATTTTTAAAGACTTAAATTTTTTATATATTCATCCAAGAAAGAATTATTTAACACCAAAATAAGAACATTTTTCAAAACTATTACTTAATCACTAATATCTTTCCCTTTTTATTTTTTGAAAAATAAAAGAAGACACTTGATTTTGTTTCTTTTGCATCCCAAATGTAGGTGTCTTTTAGTTCTTTTATTAAATTCCCTTTGCTATCATAAATCTTTACTGAATGTGGTTTTGCCCAGCTAAAATCTATGTAGTCGTTTATACCATCACCATTCGGCGTAAGTATGTAGGTGTCTTTAGCTTGAAGTTCTTCACCAGGAGCCTGGT
>JBCNVC010000470.1:0-527 GCA_039630395.1 Candidatus Kryptonium sp.
AAAAGGGATTTCTCCGACAGGTTCTTACCTTTTGGAAGGCTTAGAGAGCCAATCAATAGCATACAGAGAGCAGACATATTGGTCATATCTTACGGCGATTTAGAACCCTTTGAATACCAGCACCCGCAGAAACCCACATTGAAGATGATAAGGGAAAACTGGAAGGTCATCAGAAGTTCTGACAGGGCTGTAGTTGAGAACTTTCAGGACCTCAGCTTTGTAGCCTTTGCAGGGTTAGGGGATAACCAGCAGTTCTTTGAGACACTCCAGAGGCTTAGCATAAGGATAGAAAAAAGGCTAAGCTTTCCAGACCACTACCATTATGAGGGTTTTAAACTAAAGGAGAGTAAAATCTACATAACTACGCTGAAGGATGCCGTAAAGCTAAAATCTGCGGAGAATTTGTACTATCTCGACTTTGATGTTAAAGTGGATGGTTTGAAAGAGATTCTTGAAGAGTTTATAATTAGTAAGTTACGTCGGGTGAGAAATTAAGCCAAGTTCTTTTTCCTGAAGAAGCTACAGGC
>JBCNVC010000471.1:0-527 GCA_039630395.1 Candidatus Kryptonium sp.
CTTCCACCGAGGGCTCTCAATATGTTATATGAATATCCAGGTTTGAATCGAACCTGTGAGGGATTGAAACATATTTGCGTTTGATAGTTGGAAATGAAATAATTGAGTTTGAATCGAACCTGTGAGGGATTGAAACACTACATCAATTTGGTATCTCAAATCAAAAATCGCTGTGTTTGAATCGAACCTGTGAGGGATTGAAACGAATAGCCAAGTCGTGCAAACATTTGCACTAAATCCGTTGGTTTGAATCGAACCTGTGAGGGATTGAAACTGCATCTTTTTCTTCAACAAACAAAAATTTCACATCAGTTTGAATCGAACCTGTGAGGGATTGAAACTTGTATTTGACCATTTCGTATTTGTAATTAGACATAGTTTGAATCGAACCTGTGAGGGATTGAAACTATGGCGGTTCTCCGATAAACTCAAGGAAAACATGTTTGTTTGAATCGAACCTGTGAGGGATTGAAACAAAAACGGGGACCCCAATTTGAAAAGAATCAAGTATGTTTGAATCGAACCTG
>JBCNVC010000472.1:0-522 GCA_039630395.1 Candidatus Kryptonium sp.
TATAGCTTCTTCAGGAAAAAGAACTTGGCTTAATTTCTCACCCGACGTATAGAATCTCATCTATCATCATCCCTGTAAAGTTCCAGCACACGCCGGACAATGGCAGAGGTGGAAAGTTCAAACTCAAAGGCTATTCTTTCTACACGACCTCCGTAGGAGAGTACAAAGTCCGCACCAGCTATATCTTTAAGCTCCCAGTCCGCACCCTTCACCAGCACATCGGGTCTTATGGCTCTAATTAGATTCTCGGGTGTGTCCTCTTCAAAGATAACCACATAGTCCACCGGCTTAAGATTGTCCAGAAGATAGGCTCTCATTTCCTGCGGAACAATGGGTCTCTTTGGTCCCTTTATCCTCTTAACAGACTGGTCTGAATTAAGACCTACAACAAGAATATCCCCCAATTCCTTTGCCTTCTTTAGATAGTGGGCATGTCCTGCGTGCAGGATGTCAAAGCACCCGTTTGTAAAAACTATACTCTTTTCCCCTCTTATAGGCTCAAGCATGCTGAGAAGATTTTTG
>JBCNVC010000473.1:0-522 GCA_039630395.1 Candidatus Kryptonium sp.
TATAGCTTCTTCAGGAAAAAGAACTTGGCTTAATTTCTCACCCGACGTATAAATAAATATAATATTCCTTCGCTTAAAATGTCAAAAGAAGGAAAGCCCTTCAGCTTTTATTCAGCAGAAGGCAGACCTTTCTAAGTGGTCTCTCAAAAGCCTGTAAATTAATCTTTTCAAGAGTGTGTTAACCTAATCGCGGTTTATGTTAGTCTGCCATAGTCTTAGCCTGTGATTAAGTTAACAGCCCTTAGAACCTCATAACTCGCTTCTAGTAAGTAGTAAGAAAGCCTACAGACTTCAGTAAATCTGTTATGGCTTAGATAAGGTCTACACTCATGTTTTACCTCCTTTAGCTAATATTTCAAATCCTTGTTTACTTCCACGGCCTGATTTTCAAATTTTCCACTAAGTGGAAACTTTGAAAATCAAGTTTCTGACACGGGTATGGTTTGACAGATAATGGTTTGCCTGAGTAAGAGGAAAGAGTTTTCAGGTAATGGTTTACCTGAAAGGATTGTGACAGACTTT
>JBCNVC010000474.1:0-517 GCA_039630395.1 Candidatus Kryptonium sp.
TTTATGATGCCATAGTGCTGGCGCATGCTGGCATAAAGAGGATGGGTCTGGAAAATAGGATAAGTCAGGTGCTTTACGATTTTATCCCCGCAGTTGGGCAGGGCAGCCTTGCCATAGAGATAAGGGAGGATGATGAAAAGGTAAAACAAGCTATTTCTTTCTTAGACCACAGGGAAAGCAGGATCAGGGCTGAGTGTGAAAGGGCTTTTCTTAGAGAGCTCCAGGGAGGATGTCAGGTTCCCATAGGAGCTTTTGCCTGGATAGAAAAGGATGTTCTGAAGCTAAAAGCCTTTATATCTGACCTGGAGGGAGGGAGGTTTTTAGAAGGAGACATAGAGGGTAGCCCCAAAGAGGCTGAAAATCTGGGCAGGGAGCTTGCTAAAAAACTTCTCAGTTTGGGCGGAAAGGATATACTCAGGGATATTTATGGAGAAATCTGACCGGCTAACTCTTCCCTGTATACCTTCCATCTTGGAGGGTTTAAGCTCGGAGAGCATCCAAGAGAGCTAAGGTCGTA
>JBCNVC010000475.1:0-517 GCA_039630395.1 Candidatus Kryptonium sp.
CTTTCGTACATGACTCCCTTTACCGTGTAAACATCCACAGGATAAACCGAAAAACCCATCTTCTTAAGACCTTCTACAATTTCATCCCTTCCTACCGCAGACCTGGGAATAAGGACGCTTCCTGATAGTCCTCTGAACAGCTTTAAGAGTTCACTCCCGTAGTAGTTTTCTGGCATAGCCCAGACACGGTAGCCCCTTCTCTCCACCTCTTCCCTCGTTTTCTCTCCAACAACAACCACCTTCTCATCCTTTAGACTGTATCTTGAGAGGAACAGTCTTGCAGCCCTTGGGCTCTGAAAGATGACAAAATCAAAGGATTCCTCTGGCACATCAAACTCCAGAGGAACCTCTTCTATGAGTGGCAGTTCAATCACTTCAAACCCTTCCCTTTCAAATATGTCTTTGTCCCTTTTTATATCCTCCCGTGTTCGTGTCAGTGCCACCCTCATGACCTATAATTTATCACTATACGTCGGGTGAGAAATTAAGCCAAGTTCTTTTTCCTGAAGAAGCTATA
>JBCNVC010000476.1:0-516 GCA_039630395.1 Candidatus Kryptonium sp.
AAAACCTATAGAAGCACTTCTGAAGAAAATTAAGGCGTTATTGTTATTCGTTAATGCTTATTGAGAAAACAATCATTTTACCCAGGTTGATTCTCGTTAAATTTTGTTTAAAATTTGTCTCAAAGATCGGGATTTGTTAGAGAAGGTGCGTGGGGACATTATATATAACGAAATTTTTGGTGTCAAAGTTTCCTTTTGAGACTGTGGATAATTAAAGGGTAAAGTTTTTAATTTGGTTTGTTAGAATTTGTAGGGGATTGGGTGGATAGGTTATTTTGTTTTGCAGGTTTCTTTGGAAACTTAGTCGGCGTGATTGTGGGCAAAAGTATGGGGGAGGTTAGGCGGGAAAAAGATTTATTTTTGTTTAAAAGCTTGTTATATTTGGGCGTGTGATTTTGGAGTTTTGAAGTATTATTTTATGCTGGGTTTGGATCGTGCTTGTGAGGGGTTGAAACTTAGTTCAATTTCCTTGGCAATTGTATATGTAAGTGTGATTGAATCATGCCTGAAAGTGAT
>JBCNVC010000477.1:0-516 GCA_039630395.1 Candidatus Kryptonium sp.
CAAGATATGACTATGAAGCTGGTTATTAGTATCTCATACGCAGTGGAAACTATAGACGATGTTATCGAGATACTCTCTCAGATGGATGCGGCGTCTTTTCACCGGAGAGTAAAGGGAAGGCTGGAGGATTTCTTTAGGAACGCCCAGAAATCTATGAGACAGAGGTAAACAGCTACCTTATCTTGAGGGTTGATAGGGCTATTATAGAGAGAAGAAGGGATATGATCCAGACTCTGACTACTATCTTTGGCTCCGGTGTTCCACTAAGCTCAAAGTGATGGTGTATAGGGGCCATCTTAAACAGTCTCTTACCTCCGCTCATCTTAAAGTATCCAACCTGAGCTATCACAGATAGTGTCTCTAGCACAAATATACCCCCTACTATTGCTAAAATCAGCTCTTGCTTGGTGATGATTGATATAAGACCCAGTGTAGCCCCAATTGAGAGAGACCCAGCATCCCCCATGAACATCTCTGCCGGAAAAGAGTTAAACCATAGAAAGCCAAGTCCTGCAC
>JBCNVC010000478.1:0-516 GCA_039630395.1 Candidatus Kryptonium sp.
TTCTGTTAGAGTCAAAGACAAAATAGTTCCATCTGAACCGTGTGGGATATAAAGCTAAGAAGACGATTTCGCCGAACGTAAAACCTTTGTCGTTCCATCTGAACCGTGTGGGATATAAAGGACTGCATGCTTTAAATATATTCTGTTATCTTTTCTCGTTCCATCTGAACCGTGTGGGATATAAAGGATGCAATCGCATTAAGTATTTCGAATGCTTTCTCAAGTTCCATCTGAACAGTGTGGGATATAAAGAGGTTTAGTTTTAATACTTACTACTATAATATAATGGTTCCATCTGAACCGTGTGGGATATTTGTAAGTCATCCATAAATGTTTTTTTCAAATAGAGTTATGCTGTAAATTCTATAAATACTCCTGAGATTTAAAGTTATAAAGCATGGACTAAATTGTTGTATAATTTTTCTCTAAACTAACTCAGGAGGCGATTTTTATGGGAATGACTATAACTGAGAAAATTATAGCAGCTCACTCAGATAAAGAGGTAGTGGAAGCCGG
>JBCNVC010000479.1:0-515 GCA_039630395.1 Candidatus Kryptonium sp.
TTGATAATTTGGACTGTATTTACTATTCTTACTACTGCACGACTACCGTCCAAGAGTTCTATCACTTCACCGTTAATACCACAATTACTAAGAACCGCTTGTGCTATCATTTTCATAACGTTATCAATAACTGTATTTACTTTTTTCATTTCTTATTACCTCCTTTCTATTTTAGTTTTAGTAAGTCTTCTTCTGTTACTCGTAATTCTTCGTTACAAAACTTGCAAATGTACGCAGGATTGTTCCCTATTGCCTCAACATTTCCTTCGACGTACACAATGTCGTTATTTTGAATCTCGATGTCGTAATATACAACAGCGTCTACTACGTACGATATATCTGAAAGACTCAACTCTTTTTTACAGTGAGAGCATTTCATTTCTTATTACCTCCTTTCTGTTTTTATACAGACCAGTAGAGTATTGTAAACAACGCGAACAGCCACGTGACCAAAGCAACGTGTTCCGTCACACCTTCAAAAGCCGCCGCGATAACAAACAACGCAGTTGTCATTA
>JBCNVC010000048.1:0-12481 GCA_039630395.1 Candidatus Kryptonium sp.
CTCGGAGTTGAAGTTTACCATAATATTGATGATGTTATACCGAAAGTTGATGTCCTTAATGTGCTGAGGCTACAACTTGAAAGACAAAATTCGGCTTTTATTCCATCGCTTCAAGAGTATCATAAATTCTTTGGGATAACGAGAAAGCGCCTTGAAAAAGCGAGCAAACCAATTTTGATAATGCATCCAGGACCGATAAATCGCGGCGTTGAGCTCTCTTCCGATGTCGCTGATAGTGAGCACTCAGTTATACTTGAACAAGTAACGAACGGAGTCGCAATAAGAATGGCTGTCCTTTACCTTCTTGGAACCATGTCAAATTGAAAAATAAATTGATCGTAATTTTATGAAAGTTCTCTTAAAGAATGCAAGAGTTCTAAATCCAACTCAAAATCTTGATGAAGTTCTTGATTTGCTTATAATTGATGGGAAAATAGAGAAAATTGGTAAGATTGAAGAAACGGGAAATTTTGAGGTTTACGATTTAAGTGGTAAGATAATTGCTCCAGGTTTCATGGACATGCATGTTCATTTGAGAGAACCGGGTTTTGAGCATAAGGAGACAATTGATTCTGGAATTGAATCCGCAGCAAACGGTGGTTTCACGGCGATTTGTTGTATGCCAAACACTGAACCAGCAATTGATGAGCCAGGAGTTGTTGAATATGTCAAGAAAAGAGCTAATTGAATCTGGTGTAATTGCATTTTCAGACGATGGTAATCCAGTTCAAGATTCTGGGGTCATGCGAAAGGCGTTTGAATACATCAGCATGTTTGATAAGGTGATAATTCAACACTGTGAGGATAAAACATTAAGTCAAAACGGCATGATGAACGAAGGGTATTGGTCAACTTTGCTTGGATTGTCTCCATATCCGGCAATTAGTGAAGAAATTATTTTGTATCGTGATTTGAAGTTGATTCAGTATTTGAAACCTAAAATTAAAAATGTTAAGTATCATATCGCTCATATAAGCAGTAGAGGTTCTGTTGAACTATTAAAGAAATTTAAAAGTGATTTAAATATAACTGCTGAGGTTACGCCGCATCATCTGCTTTTGAAGGATAAAGATATATGGTCTTCCTGTTATGACACCAACTTAAAGGTAAATCCGCCGTTGAAAAGTGAAGAAGATATTGAAGCACTTATTTCAGCATTAAAAGATGGAACAATAGATGTAATTGCAACCGACCACGCTCCTCATGCGCCTGAGGAGAAAGAAGCAGATTTCGCATCCGCACCTTTTGGAATGATCGGGCTTGAAACTGCGGTTGGTTTAATTTTGAGTGAGTTTGTTAATAAAGGAATTATTTCAATTCATAGAATGATAGAGTTATTTTCTATTAATCCGCGAAAAATTCTTGGTTTGCCACAGGTAAGGATAGCTGAGAGTGAAGTTGCAAACTTGACGATAATTGATCCCGCCTCTGAGTGGGTTGTAGATGCAAGGAAATTTAAATCAAAATCAAAAAATTCTCCATTTATTGGATGGAAACTTAAGGGGAAACCGCTCGGAATTGTGAACAAAGGCAAAATATACTGGTCAAGTTTATGAAACTTTTTCTCTCTTGTTTCATCTAAATTGTAAAAGAATTAAAAGAAAAAAGATCAGAATGAGATTATGAATCTTGAAGATACAATCCTCTCGGCATATCATTCAATAAGAAGCAATCCAATGCGTTCATTTTTAACTATACTTGGGATAATAATTGGAGTTGCAGCGGTCATTGCAATGGTTGCAGTTGGGCAGGGGGCACAATATTCTGTCCAAAAGCAGATTGAATCTTTAGGAACGAATGTCCTTGTTGTCTTCCCGGGAGCACCTACTCAAACTGGAAGAGTAAGAATGGAAGCTGGATTTACAAGTAGATTGACAGTTGAAGATGTTGAAGCAATTAAAACGCAATGTGATGCTGTTGCTTATGCCACTCCAGTAGTGCGAACTATGTCTCAAGTTATCTACGGAAATAATAACTGGAGGACGGGGATTTATGGTGTCAATACTGATTATTTCCAAATAAGAGTTTGGGGATTAGCTGCGGGAAGCTATTTCACTGAACAAGATGTGAAAGCTGGAGCAAAAGTTTGTGTAATAGGTCAAACTGTTAAAAATGCTCTTTTCGGAGATGAAGATCCAATAGGGAAAATAATAAGAATCAGGGATGTGCCTGTAAAAGTTGTTGGTGTTCTTGAACCAAAAGGGCAAAATGTTATGGGTCAAGATCAAGATGACATAATCGTTGCGCCATATACAACTGTAATGAGCCGACTTTCAAGGTTCTTTTTCATCGGTTCAATTCTCGTCTCCGCAGTTAATCAAAATTTAATCCCTACAGCTCAACAACAAATAACACAAGTTTTAAGAGAAAAACATAAAATTCAACCATGGCAAGAAGACGATTTCACCGTCAGAACTCAAACTGATATAGCTGCAACAGCACAAGAGACATCAAGGATTATGACAATTTTACTTGGAAGTATAGCTTCCGTTTCTTTAATTGTCGGTGGAATTGGCGTTATGAACATAATGCTTGTTTCTGTAACGGAGAGAACAAGGGAGATAGGAATTCGCATATCAGTAGGTGCTCGCAAAAAAGATATACTATTTCAGTTTCTTCTTGAGGCAGTCGTTTTAACTGTTACTGGTGGTGTTTTTGGGATAATTTTTGGAGTTTTGTTATCAAGAATAATTTCTGGCTTTGCTGGATGGCCAGTTTTTATATCTGTTGGAGCGATATTCCTTGCTTTTAGCTTTTCAGCAGCTGTTGGAATTTTCTTTGGTTTTTATCCCGCGAAGAAAGCAGCAAACCTTGATCCTGTAGAGGCATTAAGATATGAGTAATTTGTGATTGTCATACAAGTGCTTTAGATTAGCTAATGGATCTTAAATAAATCATTTTTTTCTTGTATGAAGGTTGGAGCTTTTGAAGTTGATAATATCTACTGTGGAGATTCATTAGTCCTTATGAAAGACATACCTGATGATTCAATTGATTTAATCATAACGGATCCTCCGTTTGCGATTGATTTTAAAGCAAAAAGAAATAATTATAACAGGAATCCTAATAAGGTTTTAGAAGGTTATAACGAGATCCCTAAAGAGAAGTATTATGAATTTTCTGTTAACTGGATAAGTCAAGCGTATAGAATTCTTAAGCCAACAGGTTCAATGTTTGTCTTTTCTGGCTGGACGAACTTGAAAGATATTCTCAATGCAATTGATGACGCTGGTTTTATTACAATTAATCATATAATTTGGAAGTATCAATTTGGTGTTTTCACTCAGCGAAAATTTGTGACAAGTCATTATCATATTCTTTTCGTCGTAAAGGATGAAGAAAAATACAAGTTTAACAAAATTGAGCATTATCCTGAAGATGTTTGGATAATCAACAGGGAATATTGGACTGGGAAGATTAAAACGCCAACGAAGTTACCAACATCTTTGGTTAAAAAAATCATTCTTTATGCTTCCGATGAAGGTGATCTTGTCTTTGATCCATTTCTTGGGTCTGGTCAAGTTGTTGTTGTTGCTAAGGCTTTAAATCGTAGATTCCTTGGCTTTGAAATCGTACCTCAATATTGCGAATTTGTTCGTGATAGATTAAAAAAGATTGAAATAAACTTGTTTAGCTCAGAGTGAAAAATTTTGGGAAAGCGAGAAATTTGTTTAAAGATTTTAGGTCAAAAATTGAAGATAATAAAGAAGTATTAAATGATTTCGTCAAAGCAATTGATAAGTTGATTAATGAGTATGATACCGCAATTTACGAAAATAGATTTATCGTTGGAGGGGCAGTAGAATATATTTTCATTGCTTTGTTAAGATATTTGGGTTTTGAAGTAGAACATATCGGAAGGGGGCAAAGAAGGGTAGATATTAAAATTAATGGAATAGATTTTTCAATTAAAACTAATTTTACGGGAAGGGGGGATATAAGATTAATAAATAGACTTGGGAATAAAGAAATTTTGTGGACGGAGCCAACAATTTTTATTATCTCAGAGCTCGGAATTGTTTATGCCGATCCAGATTTTTTAGACACTTATGATAAAGGTGATGCTATCGTAACTAATGTTAACGAAATTCAAAGGTTTGTTGGGGAGAAACCAGAATATGCTGTAAAAGTTAATATTCCCAGAAAAGCAGTTAAATCTAAAGGGTATCAAACCCGGCTTGCGAGTTTGGATATAGCTAAAACTATTTTAAACCAAATCAAAAGTGAACTAATAAATTATTTGGGTTAAGCAAATGAGGTTAAAAATTTTTGCTTTCGTATTTTTACAACAAATTCTTTTAGCACAAATGCCAAAAGCGGATTTAATTTTCATCAACGGTAAAATTTGGACGGTTGACAAGGCGAAACCAATTGCTCAAGCTGTGGCGGTTCTCGGGGATAAAATTATAGCAGTTGGTTCAAATTCCGAGATCAAAAAGTATTCGGGTAAAAACACGCAAGTAATCGACTTGAAGGGTCGATTGATGCTACCCGGATTTATTGACGGTCATACTCATTTCGTTTATGGTGGGTTGCAATTGATGAGTGTTGATTTGAGAACAGCAAGGACACCGGAAGAATTTGCGCAAAAAATAAAAGAATATGCTGAGAAAAATCCCGGTCGTTGGATTACTGGTGGTGATTGGGATCATGAACTTTGGGGCGGTGAACTACCAAGAAAAGAGTGGATAGATAAATATACTCAAAATACCCCTGTTTTTGTAACTCGTTACGATGGACATATGGGACTTGCAAATAGTTTAGCTTTAAAACTTGCGGGAATAACAAAAGAAACTCCCGATCCTCCTGGCGGTTTGATAGTTAGGGATGAAAACGGTGAACCAACGGGAATTTTGAAAGATGAAGCGATGTCTCTTGTTACTAAAATAATTCCTGAACCAACGCAGGAAGAAAGAATAAAGGCAATAAAACTTGCCTTAGAGGAAGCAAAAAAACTTGGACTTACCGGTATTCATGATATTGGGACAGTTGAAGATTTTAAGGCTTATCAAGAACTTTATAAAAGAGGTGAATTAACAATTAGGGTTTTTCTGCGCTTGCCAATTTCGGAATGGGAAAATCTCGCAAAAGTCGGAGTTCAAGTTCCATTTGGAAATGAATATATAAGAATTGGCTCGCTTAAGGCATTCGCCGATGGATCGCTTGGTTCTATGACTGCGCTTTTCTTTGAGCCTTATGATGAAAATCCAAATACAAGAGGACTTGCAACAGATATTGTAATTGACGGGCGACTTGAAAAGTGGGCAAAGGAGGCTGACAAAGCAAAGCTTCAACTCTCAATTCACGCAATTGGCGATAGCGCAAATAGCTTAGTCCTTTCTTTATTTGAGAAAATTATTAAAGAAAATCCAGCATGGGATAGGAGATTTAGAATAGAGCATGCGCAACATATTCATCCCAAGGATTTCGTAAGGTTTAGAGATTTAAATGTGATTGCTTCCATGCAACCTTATCACGCAATTGATGATGGAAGATGGGCTGAGAAAAGAATTGGTAAGGAAAGATGCAAAACAAGTTATGCTTTTAGAACTTTTCTTGATAATGGGGTTAAAGTTTGTTTTGGAAGTGATTGGAATGTTGCTCCGTTAAGCCCAATACTTGGAATTTACGCAGCTGTTGCAAGGCAAACTCTTGATGGTAAGAATCCACAAGGTTGGTTCCCAGAACAAAAAATTTCAGTTGAGGAAGCTGTTGAATGTTACACTATTAACAACGCATATGCTGAGTTTGCTGAAAATGAAAAAGGAAGTATAACTGTTGGTAAATTCGCTGATTTAGTTGTATTATCTGAAAACATTTTCGGAATTTCTCCTGAAAGAATAAAAGATGTAAGGATTTTAATGACTGTTCTTGGTGGTAAGATAATTTATAGAGCGCCTGATTTTTGATTATCTGATAATTCGTGGCTTGCTTATATTGTAATGCGTAACTGAAACCTCAACGATTTGTCCCGTGATAGTTCGACCAACTATGACCATGCTATCTATTGTTTTCAGAGCAATTTCATATTTTGCATAATTTGTTGACTCTGGAAAATTTATGTAGTAAAGTTCAAAGTTTTGAAAGGACCATCCACCGCCACCAAATTCCACTGGTTTTCTTACCCATGCTTGAGCCTTTTGACCTATTTTAAGACAATCGTTTATTGTGTCATTTATATATTGTTCTGCGATTGCTCCAGATCTTGAGATGAAGATATTTATTGCAACTGCTATTGCTATTGTTACTATAATTGCTCCGAGAACCAGAAGTAACAGTTGCTGTTGTCCCATTTTAAAAGCTCCGTTTTATTTTCTCACCCTCAAGATTACGATTATTCCCCCGAGTAAAAAGACAAGGTTCGCAAGCCAGGCTGATATAAGTGGGTGTAAGATTCCAGCATAGGCAAATGATGTGCTTATTTTCATAAAGATGAAATATAAAAATGCGATAAGCAAACTCAAACCGAATTCCATCGCAAGCCCTGCTCTTTTTTTCTGTGATGCAAGTGCAACTCCAAAAAGGACAACTATGAAATTTGAAAATGGAAATGAAATTTTTGAGTGATAATCTGTTAACCACCTTGCTGGATTATTTCCGCTTCTTATTTGATCTTGAATGAACTCTCCCATTTCGCTAAGATTCATCTCATCTGGTTTCATTTGCTTTCGTTTTATATCTATGGGTTTAAAATTTAACTTTCCAATGTTAAATGTATCTATTTTCTCAACAAGCTCACTTCCCGAGTAAAATTTACGATATACACAATTAATAAGCAACCAATTTTCACTCAAGCTATCCCATTTCATCGCTGGAGCGGTATATCTTGCGACGACTTTCGTGAGATCGTTGGGATCAAAATCTTGGATGTCAACTCTGTGGGCTACATTTAGCTCGTCATCAAAATATCCAATTGATAATAATCTTGTGTATGAATCCTGAATATAAATGTTGTATTTCCCCCAAGATTCAAGGTGCTTGCGCATGTAAACTCTTTCAAGATTTAACTTCTTTTTATTCGCTTTTGGAACGATCCAGCTGTTGAAATAAACTGATAAAAAACTTAACAAAAGAGATATGATCAAAAAAGGTAGCATCAATCTGTATAAACTTACTCCTGAAACTTTGATCGCTGTTAGTTCATTTAAATTTGACATCCGCCCGGTTGTGAAAAGACATGAAAGTAAAACAGCAACAGGTAATGTCAACTTTATAATTTCTGGCGAGAAATAAAGATAGTACTTCAAAATTATTGAAAGCGAAACTCCTTGGTCGATGAAATCATCAAGATTTTCCATTAGATCAACGAGGATAAAAATAAGTATGAAGGCAACAAGACCAAAAATTAGCATTTGAATAAATTCTTTCGTGATGTAGATGTCAATTATTTTCAGTTTACCTCGCATATCTATCAGTTAAAATTTCTTCTTCCTCTGGTATTCCAAGCCATGTTTTGAGCTTTTTCGGCATGATTTCTTTTATGCGGTACCAGTCAATGATCATCGCTTCTTTTCCCATTCTTATAGTTAGGTAAACTCCAAGTGCTCCAACAACGAAATTAGCAATCCACATACTTAGAAATGGGGAGAGCAAATCTCTATCTGCGAGTTTTTCCCCGCCGATTAAACAAGCCCAGTAGAAAAGAAAGAAAAATAAACTTAAGCTTGCAGCAACTCCGAAGTTTCCTCTCCTTGCCATCATTCCAAGAGGAGCACCGACGATGACAAAAACAACGCAAGCAAATGGAATAGCATATTTTTTGTGAACTTCAACCATATATGTGTCTATTGAACGATTGTAATACTCGATCTGTGTCATGTAATTTTTCAAAATTGCATTTAAGCTCGTTAATTTTTGGGTGCTTGAGACGAGGGCGTCATAATCACTAACTGGACCTTGCCCGGGGGTTTGATAAAATGATGACGACATTATAGTTTTCCCTGAAAATGGATCTTTTAGGTTTGCGAGAGCAATTGAATTTAAACTTTCATAAATTCTGTTTTGAATGTTTTTTAAGCTATCAACTATCCTTAACATATCTTCGGCACTTAGCTCACGATCGCCTCTTTGAAAAGCGTTATCGGCGGAACGCTCAAACCCAAACCCCTCAACCTCCATAATGACTCTATATTTTTGGTATCTTACTATTCTGTAAAGATTTTTATTTTCCGCATCCTGTTCATGTATTTCGCCATTTTCAAGGTCCATAATAAGCTTTTTGTAATCAGGGGTGAATGAAATTTTACCACGCCTTGCTGTTATGATTACTTGTCTTGTTGGATCAGAGTAATTATAAATCGTTGCGTCTTCAAATTCATTTGAATGTTCATATGTTTTCCTGACAATTATCGCATAACCAGTTATATCTGTTGAAAATATCCCAGGGTTTAATGT
Source organism: Candidatus Kryptonium sp. (assembly GCA_039630395.1). Lineage (GTDB taxonomy): Bacteria > Bacteroidota > Ignavibacteria > Kryptoniales > Kryptoniaceae > Kryptonium. The sequence continues at coordinate 8,395 of JBCNVC010000048.1, forward strand.
AAGCGTTGGTTTTTTCCTATGTATGTCTATCATTAAAACTTTCAATCTATGATTCGCATCGGGCAAAACTTTGTTGTTAAAAATTATAAGCAAACCAGTCATCACGACTGAAACAAGCATAACTGGGAACATCATTTTATATAAACTTACACCGCTTGATTTCATCACTGTTACTTCGTTATTTGCAGATAGATTACCGAAAGCCATCAAAACCGCAACGAGAACAGACATCGGCACCGCTAAAACAACAATCCACGCGAGGTTCAAAACTATTAATTCCGCTATGACCCAAAAACCGAGCCCTTTTCCGATCAACTGATCAATGTATTTCATCAAAAATTGAAGGAGAAAAATTAGTATTAGCGTAAACAATGAGAAAAAGAAAGGTCCAATATGAGCACGAAGTATATAAAGATATAAAATCATACTTTGTTTGCGAGTTTTTGGTTTGTGATATTAGACAATAATTTAACTTGCTTCAACATTCTTCTTCGGGATTATAATTTTAAATTTTGTCCCGACGCCGACTTTTGAATCAATTTCAAATTCAGCTCCATAAATTTTCAAGCTGTGATATGTTATCGTCAATCCAAGACCGACTCCTTTTAACTCGTTTGGGTTTTCACTTGTTTTCGTTGTGAAGAATGGCTCAAAGATCTTGTCTTTGATCTCGTCAGGTATTCCGCATCCAGTATCGGTGATTTCAATATAGATGTTTGTTTCGTCTTCCCAAGTTCTTACTCTTAAAATTTTTTTCTCTGATTCTATCATAGCGTCAACCGCGTTTCTCAAAATATGCGAAATTGAATTTGAAAAGTCGGAATAGACTGCTTCTATCACAAGTAGTCTTTCGCATAAGTTGATATCTTTTTCAACTTGATGTTTATAAAATGAACTAAATTCAAGTGTGTCAAGCTCTTTTCTTATTAAATCGTTCAGATCAAATCTCTTTTTGTTTTTATCAACCTCTTCTTTTGTTTTAATTGACAGATTTTCAATGATTTGATTTATTCTTTCAACTTGCTTTATTAGTCTTTAATATGCTCCGATTCAACACCTTTTCTTTTCAATGATTCCAGTCCAAAATTTAGCACGGCAAGTGGATTTTCAAATTGTGAGCTATCCCGCCTGCAAGTCGTCCAATTGAAGCGAGCCTGTATTTCTGCCAGAGTTTTAGTTCAATTTTTCTTTTTTCATCTTGAAGTTTTTTCAAATCACTCACATCGTTTATGAAAACAATACACTTCCCAAGTTTAGGTTTTATCGGTTTTATAATGTAATCTGCGGCACCAAGTTTTAAACCAAGAATTCTATCTTCGTTGGAAACATAGCTTCCGGTGAAGAAAATAAATGGAATATGCCTTAATTCAGGGTTGGATTTAACCTCATAACAAAACTTGAAACCATCCATTACTGACATTAAAATGTCTGATATGATCAGAACGAAATCCTTCCTTTGCTGTAGAATTTCAATTGCTTGTTTACCATTTTCTGCTTCAAATACATTGAATCCCGATTGAGTTAAGAGTTCAGATAATAATTTCCTCGCATCCGTATTGTCATCTACAACAAGTATATTCATTCTCGAAACATTCTCTTAATTTCTTCTTGTGTAAGTTTAACAAGAGGTTTTTCATCATCTTGTGCTTTATTTTTGGCTTTGTCAGAATTTAAAATTTTCAAAAATTCCTCTGACGAGATTCTGCCGGAGCCACAGACTTTTGCACAGTTAATTATTTCGTTATCGGATGAAACAACTATAAAGATCAATCTATCTTTTAAATTCACGCTTGTTATGATTTTCTTTATTTCATCATCGGCTTTGTTGGGCGGGTTTGAAAAAATGACTCTTACTTTTGGAGTAGATAAAGAAGATGGTAGATTTAAATTACCATCAAAGACGACGATGCACTCGTCCTTACGCTTTGAAAAGAAATCAGAGAGAATAGAGATGAGATTTTCTCTCGCTAATTGCGGATTTTCAATAAATAATTTTCGGAGAACGATCGATTTGTGAATTAAATTATAGCCATCAATTATGTAAATTTTCTTTGTCAACCTTTGGATTTGATTTTGTTGAAGAAAATAATGTTGAGAAGTTTATTCGTGAAAAATGCGGCTGTGAAATTCGGGTATTCAAGCCCCATCAAGGGGCATAGTTCTACAATATCAAATCCGACCACATTTTTTTGTGAGCAAACTTTTTTAAGAAGTTCAATTGTTTCATCCCAATACAAACCATTTGGGACTGGCGTTCCAACAGCGGGGATGACGCTTGGATCAAAGTAATCAAGATCAAATGTTATATAAACATTTTCGCCAAGTTCAGAAACAACCGCGTTTTTCCAATCATTTCCATTTTTGTTATACTTACCAGATTTTATTTCCCAAGCGTAGAAGGTTTTTATTCCGTTTTCTTTTATAAATTTTGCTTCTTCAACATCTTGGGCTCTTATCCCAACTTGGACAAGGTTTTTATTAAATTCATAAACACGGGCAAGAGCACAGGCGTGACTGTATTTATTACCTTCGTATTCATCCCTTAGGTCAGAATGCGCATCAAAGTGAAGGATTGTTAAATTTGGATAAAATTCGGAGTAAGCCTTCATAGCTCCAATTGCGATGGTATGCTCACCACCAATTGTGACGACGAATTTATCCTTTTTCAAAAGCTCAAGGACGGTATTATAAACAAGGTCAATTGCTTTCTCGTCTTTTAAATCGGTGAAATCAAGTGGTTCAAGCGTTGCTATCCCTGCTTCACGGAAGAGCTCAAGGTTAAATTCTTCATCATAAAGTTCAACTTGGTGAGATGCCTCAATAAGTTTTTCAGGTCCGAGGATCGTCCCTTTTATATAACTTGTTGTGTGTTCATATGGCGCAGGTAAGATTACAATTTTTGAGTTTTCAAAATTTGAGTATTCCTCTGGGATTGAAAGAAAATTCTTGTCTTTGCCCAATGTTTTCATATGAAGGTTTGGTATTTTTTGAAAAATATAAAATCAGAGTTTTTGAAAATCAAATTATAATTCAGAAAACTTTAGCATGGATTACCTTGATAGCCGGGGCATTTTGCTAATTTAGATTTCTCCAGCGCAGGTAATGCAATAAGATGGAAAACGAGCGCAAAAGTTTATTTAGAAGTGATAATTGAAACTTGACTAAATTGTGGTTTTTTCAATAAATTTATCTTAAGTAGAACCAACAAGGTAAAGAAAAATGAAGAGGGAAATTATACTAACTTTCGCTTTCCTTTTTGTTTTTTCATTTCTTTTTTCTCAAGAAAGGGGGATAGGTTTGAGGGAGGTTGGGAAAACAGATTTGCAAAGTTTTTATCGTGAATCTTGGGCGGTTATAATTGGTATTGATAATTATCTGAAAGCGCCGAAGTTGAGATATGCTGTTAAAGACGCAAGTGAAGTTGCAAAACTTTTAATTGAGAAATTTGGGTTTAAGAGTGAAAATGTCATTCAGCTTTACAACGAGCAAGCTACCAAGGAAGGGATAACGAGGGCGTTTGATAGAATAGTACGATCCGCAATGCAGGATGATAGAGTTTTCATTTTCTTCGCTGGACACGGAATAACGGTTCAACTTCCGGATGGGAGAGAAAAGGGTTACATATTACCTTATGATGGTTCCCAGAGCGAATTAATAACGACCGCTATATCAACAGATCAATTAAATGAGATAAGTCAGTTAATAAGGGCAAAGCATTTATTTTTTGTTATGGATGCTTGCTATGGTGGATTAATTTTTGCGAGGGCTCAACCTTTAAGTCCAGAAGCAATTGAATATGTCAAAGTGATAACGACGAGAAGGGCAAGAAAAGCCTTAACAGCTGGGGGAAGGGATCAAACAGTTCTTGACACTGGACCTGGTGGGCACAGCGTTTTCACATTTTATTTCATTGATGCGATTAAAAATATGAGCGCAGATTTAAATAGAGATGGTATGGTGTCAACTTATGAGTTAAATGAATACATTGCCCCGAGAGTTACAGCTGAATCAAATAGAACTCAAACTCCTGAGTATGGGATTCTTGCTGGTGATATGGGAGGTGATTTTGTCTTTATACCAGTTGAGG
>JBCNVC010000480.1:0-513 GCA_039630395.1 Candidatus Kryptonium sp.
GTAAATAACGAATTGACCAAGTTCATGTTTGAATCGTACCTGTGAGGGATTGAAACACTGTCAAGATATGGATTGTTTATTTCGCTAATCCCGGTTTGAATCGTACCTGTGAGGGATTGAAACCTTTGCGAAGCGTATTCAATCCTCTAATTGTTATAAGTTTGAATCGTACATGTGAGGGATTGAAACCTTCAGAAAGACCGCCATATAATCGCCCGGTTCTTCGTTTGAATCGTACCTGTGAGGGATTGAAACGATAGTTTTGGATTCAATTGCGGTGCTTTTACCAAAGTTTGAATCGTACCTGTGAGGGATTGAAACTAAAATCTTGATTTGATACGCTTATAAAGTGTGCTGGTTTGAATCGTACCTGTGAGGGATTGAAACACTTCAAATACAGCCAAATCAAATACACTGCTCGGCTGTTTGAATCGTACCTGTGAGGGATTGAAACTTTTAACAGGTTCCGCCACATTGTGGTGGAACCTGGTTTGAATCGTACCTGTGAGGGAT
>JBCNVC010000481.1:0-513 GCA_039630395.1 Candidatus Kryptonium sp.
TGCGGAAGGCAGAGCGAAAGATAGCGAAGGAGGATTAATAGGTGGGATACTTAGCGTATTTAGGTTTATTGCTGGTTTGTTTGTCCCATCAACTTCTCGATCAACTCAAGTGATACAAACGATAAATCAACCGCAAACCGTCCCTGCTGTGGTTGCTCAATTACCGCAAGGCGTTAATTTCTCAACGAGGGATAGTTTCATATCATTTGCTAACGCAATATCAGAAAAGATTGAGCAAAGGTTGACTGGTATGCGTATAGAAAGCAACATAAACATTGAACATGATTGGATAAGGTTCAATCAAGCAGTCTCAATGTTCAATCGCAGTAAAAGATATCAAAAAATTTGAAAATGTTAAGAGTTGAGCTTTTAAAATACAACGGAGGTTTCTCTTGGGAGGAGATAGATATCACGGATCATTTGATTGAATATCCAAAACTTGTCTTTAAACTTGAAGAGGATGTGTTAGCACTTTATGCTGACACGCTAAATCTTCAGGTTGGAGTTTTGGAA
>JBCNVC010000482.1:0-513 GCA_039630395.1 Candidatus Kryptonium sp.
TGAATCGTACCTGTGAGGGATCGAAACATCAGTTCGGTTATCTCGCATTCTCCATCCTTCAAATTGTTTGAATCGTACCTGTGAGGGATTGAAACGCCATTTGGCGGGGCAACGGGTTATTTGAGAAATGGGTTTGAATCGTACCTGTGAGGGATTGAAACAGAGGATATACGAGGGTCGGCCGTGATGTTCCGACCGTTTGAATCGTACCTGTGAGGGATTGAAACCGTTAATGATGTTAAGATTATTGTCCAATAGTTCCATGTTTGAATCGTACCTGTGAGGGATTGAAACGAAAGCAATCTTCTTGTTTTCCCTTCCTCTGCGACGGGTTTGAATCGTACCTGTGAGGGATTGAAACGGCAATGTTGTTTATCCACCGCCGAGGTTTTGGATAGTTTGAATCGTACCTGTGAGGGATTGAAACTATTTAATGTTAGAACGAGATGAAGGTAGTTGATATAGTGTGAATCGTAGCTGTGAGGGATTGAAACTCAGACATAGTGCCCCGCT
>JBCNVC010000483.1:0-511 GCA_039630395.1 Candidatus Kryptonium sp.
CTTCTTCAGTAAAAAGAACTTGGCTTAATTTCTCACCCGACGTAACCAATTTATTACCATCTTTGTATGTTCTCACAACTTCGGAGATAAAGTAATAACGTCCATCTCCTTCTCTCAGAAAAGAAAACTTTATCTTTTCACCCGTGCTTACAATCCTGCCTGGCATATCCAAAAGGGCTATGTGAAGCTCAGACTCGCTTTTGTCCCATACTGCTGCACCATAAGCCATGTTGTTGTGGGTTACAAACCCTGTTTGATAAAGGTCTATATCCCTTGTGCTACTCAGGGGTAAAAACCATGGTAGGCTGTCAAATTTTAGTTTTTTTCTGATGGATGCCATAAGGTCTATTTTTGACAGGTCTTCTTTAACCAGTTTACTAATACATCTTTCAAAAACTGCCTTGGCTTGTAAAATTTTAATTGGCTCCTTTATCGTGCCTGCGCACTTCCACAGCAAATGTATTTCCTGTTCAGAAAGTCCAAAAACTCTTGCCGTGTTGAAGAACTCTCT
>JBCNVC010000484.1:0-511 GCA_039630395.1 Candidatus Kryptonium sp.
TAAGGTTCTGATGGAGAGGATGTTATAGGGTGCGATGAGTTTAGCTAATAGGTATCGCTAACAGGTGGGGGTATGGGGGTTTTCCGGGTGGTATTGGATTCATTATTGGACAACGCATCATGATTTTGAAGTTTTATCTTTTCGCCTTCTCATGCCTGTCCGCTAAAACCTTTGTCATTCCCTGCTTTGCTAATTTTCAAACTCCTTCTTAATAGCTTGACAACTAAATTTTTTTGTAATAAACTTTACACTAAGCCTTTGGGGGATATACATGGAAGGCATAGGGGATTTTAAAGTAAGGAGAAAAGAATTTGAAAGTAAGCATCCACTCTATGGAAGGTAGATAGCTATGCCTAGTATGAACCTGAAGCTGTATATAGATTACCTATTCCAGTATTTTCCAGAAAGTATAAAAGACTTTGAGAAAGTAGGCATAAAGGCGAACACTCCTGAAGAGTTTGTTACTCAACTGGAAAGCAAATTCCCACAAATGGAAGACTTCTTAATAGGC
>JBCNVC010000485.1:0-511 GCA_039630395.1 Candidatus Kryptonium sp.
GGGAGTTTCAGAGGAAGGTTTTAGCTGCCAAATATGGGATTGAAAGTCTTTAGCTCTGAGTCTTAAAAAATTATCTATGGAAGGTTTTAGCTGCCAAATATGGGATTGAAAGAGAATATTCAATGTTCCAATAGTTACTGCAGCACAGCGTTTTAGCTGCCAAATATGGGATTGAAAGAATACTGGTGGTGGTGCTGTAGCGGGTGAAAGTGCAAGTTTTAGCTGCCAAATATGGGATTGAAAGGGTATCTGTGTGGTCAGCTACACAATCACAGACAAGAGCTGTTTTAGCTGCCAAATATGGGATTGAAAGTCTCGACATAGAAATTGAAGAGTTTACTGTAAAAGAAGTTTTAGCTGCCAAATATGGGATTGAAAGTAAAAAGACCATATGGTAAACCTTGGTGTTAAAACTTGTTTTAGCTGCCAAATATGGGATTGATTCAGGTATGAGATACTAATAACCAGTTTCATAGTCATATCCTGACAAATTACGATGTTTATGTTGGAA
>JBCNVC010000486.1:0-511 GCA_039630395.1 Candidatus Kryptonium sp.
AGAAAGAGTTCTTGCACCGGCCGTGGATGTATATGAAACAGACCGGGAGCTCGTCGTAAAGGCAGAACTTCCAGGAGTCAAGAAGGAGAACGTGGAAGTTTCTATCAGGGATAACTCACTGCACATAAGGGGTGAAAAGAGGGAGGAAAAGGAAGAAAAAACTGAAACATATCACAGGGTGGAAAGGTTCTACGGAAAGTTTGAAAGAGTTATACCTTTACCAGCTGATGTAAAGATAGAAGAGGCAAAGGCGGAGTTTAAGGATGGTGTTTTGGAAGTGAGGGTACCCAAGGCTGAAACTGCAAAGGAAAGGAAGATAGAAATAACCTGAACCTAATTGTGGGGGAGCCTCTCAATGGCTGCCCCCAGAAATTTTAACTTTTCCTCCAGTTTTTCGTATCCTCTATCCAGATGATAGATATCCCTTACTACGGTGGTTCCTTCAGCCACAAGCCCCGCAATAACCAGGCTGGCGGAAGCTCTGAGGTCTGTTGAATACACCTCAGCCCCA
>JBCNVC010000049.1:0-11739 GCA_039630395.1 Candidatus Kryptonium sp.
GCAAGTTCTGAATTTGATATTGATGGCTTTTTTGTTGGAGCGCGGTTGAAGATTCAAACGGTTATTAGCGAGATCAGAGATTTCGTTTCAAATATAGATTCATCACTTACAGGTGCGGTTGACAACTCCGCGGAAAAAATTTTATATCACATAAATAGCATTTACGAAAAAACCTTGACCGCAGATAAAAAACGTAATGAAATTATCGCAAGGCAAATTGAAAAATTGAAAGTTAATCTTCTTCCCGAAGACGAATTACAGGAAAGGGTTTTAAATATAACTTACTTCCTCAACAAGTATAGCTTTGAGTTGATAGGAAAATTATTTAACGAGTTTGATGTATTTGATTTCAATCATCAGTTGATTTTTATGTGAAATTTATTTTGTTGAAATGTTGTCAAGTCCTTTGCCAAGATTTTCAAGTTCAAATTTTGCTGATGTAGCAAGTTCGGAGTTTGGATATTTTTCAAGAAATTTTTGATAGTATTCTTTAGCTTTGGTGTAATCTTTGATCTCGTTTGCGTAGATGAAACCAAGCAAGAAAAGCGAATTCATAGCTTCTTTAGAATCTGGATAATTTTGGATTATCTGCTCAAGAAATTTTACTGCCTCTTTGGGTAGTTGAAGCTCGCCGTAGTAGATTTTAGCGAGCTTGAAAAGAATTTCTGGTGCCTTTTCGCTTTTTGGATAAGTCTCAACAAAATAATTGTAAATTTCAATCGCAGTCTTCAAGTTTTTATTCTGGTATTCTTGTTCAGCTCTTTGAAGCAAAGTTAGATCTTCTTTTTTAGCACAACCGATTAGAAATAATAGAGAAATTAAAATTAAGTTCTTATATTGCATCTTCGGATTTTTCTTTTTGGTAAAAATTTAAACTTAGCCAAAGTAAAAGTCAAGTTTAATAATGTTGATTTCAAAAATAAAATTTTAATTGTTTCGGATGAAGTTCAGCGGGATGAAATCAAGAAGGTTTTTAGTGTTTGTTTTTTTATTTCTTTACTCAGTGAACACTTCTTTCTCGCAGAATTTGTTTGGCGTATTAAGCTCAGATATTAAAACCTTTGCGAAAAATTCTGCTGGTTATTTCACTTCTCCATTGAATTTCAAAAGCAGGGATATGTTACGATTGTCGTTCATTGGAGCTGGGACGATAATGCTTTTCGGTTTTGATCACTTAAATAAAGATTTTCAAAAAATTGATAACGGAATTTTTAAAAAGGCGATGAAGATTGACAATTACTATGGGACATTATGGATGTGGGGCTTGATAAGTGGAACACTTTATTCTTCGGGGCTTTTATTTAAAAATGAAGATATCAGAGAATCTGGGCTTATGGTTTTTGAGGCTGGTGCTTTATCCGGGGCTGTGACGACATTTCTGAAAGTTGCATTTGGCAGGGAAAGACCTTATGTGAGCGGTGAAAAATTTAGATTTCATCCGTTTAGTTTTGGAGGGAATAAATTTTATTCCTTGCCTTCGGGACATGCGACATTGAGTTTTGCTATTTCAACTGTTTTGGCATCAAGATTTGAGGATAAATTGATGAAGTTTTTAATCTATACGCCTGCAGTTTTAACTGCGCTGGCCAGAGTTTATAACAATCAGCATTGGTTCTCGGATATTTTTCTTGGCTCGGCTATTGGATATTTTAGCGGGGTTTATATTATCAACTCACACAAGAAAAATTAAAGATAACCTGTTATCATAACATCATCGCCAAAGCTTTGAATTGAGATTTCTCGCAGTGTAATGATATCACGAATTGATTTTATCCCGACATCACCTATACTTGCGATCCCTTTTCCGAGGATTTTGGGGGCAATGAAGATATAGACTTTGTCTGCAAGTTTTTGTTTTATGAATTCAGTGAAAACTTTTCCGCCACCTTCGACCATAACGGAAATGATTCCCTTCTCAGCGAGCTTTTCAAGTACATCTCTAAGTTCAAGTTTTTTTCTTCTCGATTTTGTTGGAATGACCTCTATCCCAAGTGAGTTAAGTTTTTCAATTTTTTCTTTTTTTGTCTTGAATGAATCAGCGGATGTAAAAACTATCGTTCTATTTGTGAATTTATCCGAAAAGACATTTAGATCGAGTGGCAAACTCAAGGCGGAGTCAAGTATAACTCTATATGGGTTTCTACCTTCAACGAGTCGGACGGTGAGGTTCGGGTTGTCAAGTTTTGCGGTGCGACTTCCGATCAAAACGGCATCATATTCACTGCGCAATTGATGGACGAAATGAAGCGATTGTTCGCAAGTTATCCATTTTGAATTTCCTTCCGCGTCAGCAATTTTTGCGTCGATCGTTTGGGCAATTTTAAGCGCAACAAACGGAATCTTTTGGGTTATATATTTGAAAAATGCTTCATTTAATTTTCTTGATTCATGTTCAAGTACGCCAACCTTTACTTCAATTCCAGCTTGTTTAAGTTTCTCAACCCCTTTGCCATTTACAAGTGGATTAGGGTCAAGTGTTCCAATTACGACTTTTTTAATTTTAGATTCAATGATCAAATCCACGCATGGAGGTGTTTTGCCGTAATGAACGCATGGCTCAAGATTGACATACATCGTTGCTCCTTCAACGCTTTCCGTTGCATTTTTTATCGCATTTACCTCCGCATGTTCTTCTCCATATTTTGCGTGGAAACCTTCACCAATTATTTTGTTATCCTTTACGATAACACAGCCAACCATAGGGTTGGGACTTACATAACCTTTGCCTTTAAGTGCAAGTTGGATGCATCTTGCAAGGTAGAACTCATCACGTTTTTCGATTTCAAGATTGGCGGGCATTTTATTGGGCGACATTAATTGTTTTAGAAATTATTCCTTCTTTTCCGACAACAGAAATTTTAATTGTATCAGCAGTGCTTTTGCACGAAAGAGCAACGGATGTAGAACAAGGAGTGATAACAGCTATACAGAAAATATCTTTTTCTCTCCTTGCTATTGGAGTTATTTTATATTCGTTTTTCAGTTCCTCAACTTCAATTTTATAAAACTGCCAGCATGGATCTGGAAAATATCCGTAGATTTCGGTTGTAAAAATATCGTTGACTTTGATCGTATCTGCGATTTTGCCTGTTTTATCTTTGATTTTGATTTCCGATATGAAGACCCTATCGTATATATACTCATCATTTTGGTTTATTGTGATACCACATCCGATTGCTATCATTAATGTCGCTACAAGTATGTTTTGGAGTTTCATCTTTTAAATTCAACTTTTTGTTGATGACCTAAAATAAATTTTGAAATAAAATTTAAAAATCAAAATAGGTTTGGTCAAAATGCCTTTAAATACTTTTGGGAACTTGACAATTAGATTGAAGATTTACTATATTAGGAATAGAAAAAACAAAAACTTGCTGAGAGAATATGAAGCGTATATTTTTAGTTTTGATTTTGAACATTGTGGGGGTTGCTTTCACAACTGCACAGTTTAAAGAGCAAATTGAGGCAAAGCCTGATGTTTATCAATCAATTGTTCAAGGTGGGCAAAGAAGTTATTTTGGATTTTTCAATCCATCGAATTTGTTTATGAGACATACTTTCTCGGTTTCTTATTTTAGTATCGGTGGAAAAGGTGTGATGATAAATTCATATACGAATTCAATTTTTTATAGATTTTCGGATAATTTGAATTTGCAAGCTGATATAAGCTTCATTAATTCACCGTTTGGCTCTTTGGGGAAGGGATTTAGAAATAACATCAGTGGAATTTACATAAATCGCATTGAATTAAATTACCGCCCACTCAATAACATGTTGATAAACATTCAATATCGTCAGGTTCCTTTCTTTTATGATCCATACTATCGTTGGTAATCAAAATATGTGAAAAGTTTAGACAATGATGTCGTTGCTTTCCACATTTTGTTAAGTTTTGTTTAATAGTTGAATTGATTTTCAGTTAGGAATGATGTGGCATAACTTTTGTAGTTTTTATTTTTGAAGTTTAATAAAAATAGATTGAAAATGAGCAAGATAAAATTCTACCGTTTAGCACCTGAAGATCTAAATAAGATTTTTGAGTACTTTAAAATCAGGGGGTATAATATCATTGGTCCTACCGTCAGGGACAATGCGATTATTTACGATGAAATTCAAAGTGTTAATGATTTACCTGTTGGCTTAACAGATGAGCAAAAGCCGGGATATTACAGGCTAAAAAAGCGAAACGACACTGCTTTATTTGGTTATGTTGTTGGTCCTCAGTCGTGGAAGAAATTTCTCTTCCCACCGATTTTAACTTTGTGGGAAGCAAAAAAGAGCAACGGAAAATTTGAAATTTTTGAGCCAAACTTTGCTGAGCGAAAGTTTGTCTTCGTTGGGGTGAGAGCATGTGAGATTTCCGCTATTTTAATTCATGATAAGGTTTTCGGTGGTGGTCAATATACTGATCCAAATTATTTAAAGATTCGGAAGAATGTTTTCACGATTGCTGTAAATTGTAGTGAACCTGGTGAAAATTGTTTTTGCTCTTCAGTGGGGACAGGACCAAGAGCTTTAACGGGATACGATCTCGTTTTAACTGAGGTTATTTCAAAAGGTGAGCATTATCTTATCGCAAAAGCTGGTACTGAATCAGGAGAAGAAGTATTGGAGTCTTTAAAGTTTAATGAAGCAACAGATGAAGAGGTTAAAAAATCAGAAGATATAATGAGCGATGCTCTTGGTAAATTCAAAAAGGGGGTTGAGCTTGACGGTGTTGTTGAATTATTACAATTAAATTATGAAAATCCGCTTTGGGAAAAGATCTCCGAAAAATGTTTGGCGTGCGCAAACTGCACAATGGTTTGCCCAACTTGTTTCTGCAATACGATTGAAGATGTTACAGATTTATCGGGGGAAAACGCTAAAAGGATCAGGCGCTGGGATTCATGCTTTACTCTTGAGTTTTCATATATACATGGTGGAAGTGTAAGGTATTCAACAATGTCAAGATATAGGCAATGGATGACGCATAAGCTCTCCGCTTGGAAAAATCAATTTGGTATGATTGGTTGTGTCGGCTGTGGAAGATGTATAACATGGTGCCCAGTTGGAATTGATATAGTTGAAAATGTTAAACTTTTTAAAAAGGATGCAATTAAAGTTTAAAATTTAAAAATTGGTATCAGCTATGTCTATTCAAACATTGGAAAGAATACTTAGTGAGCATCCATTTTTTAAAGACCTAAAAGAGGAATATCTTGAGTTAATTGTTGGGTGTGCTAGAAATGTTTTCTATAAACCCGGGGATTTTATATTTCGCGAAGGAGAAGAGGCACACGAATTTTATATTATACGAGATGGGCGAGTGTCCCTTGAGATCTCGGTGCCGGGTAAAAATCCCGTCGTGATTCAAACTCTTGAAGATGGCGAGGTTCTCGGTTGGTCTTGGATCGTTCCACCTTATTACTGGCATTTTGATGCAAGAGTTGTAGAACCAACCAGGGTAATAGCACTTGATGGTAGATGTCTGAGAAATAAATGCGAAGAGGATCATAGTTTGGGTTATGAGCTTTTAAAAAGATTTGTCTCAATAGTTGAACAACGACTTCAAGCAACAAGAATACAATTATTAGATCTATATGGTGCAGGTTGAAAGAGAAATAATTACTAAGGAAGCAAATCCGATGCTTCCTCAGCTATTTGTAATACGCTCGAGGAAGCTGGAAACAAGCGATACCTTTACTCTTGAGCTTGAGCCCATTGAATCTGAAGTTGAGTTCAGTTTTTTGCCGGGTCAATTTAATATGATTTATGTATTTGGAGTTGGGGAAGTTCCGATTTCCATAAGTGGTGATCCTCTCAAGAAAAACCGTATAACTCACACGACGAGAATGGTTGGAACCGTAACGAAAGCTATGGGGATGCTGAAAAGGGGCGATGTTTTGGGTATACGGGGTCCCTTTGGAACGAGCTGGCCGGTTGATAGGTGCGAAAATTGTGATGTTGTTATAGTCGCTGGTGGAATTGGGTTAGCACCATTAAGACCAGCAATTTATTATATCCTGGCAAATAGGGAAAGATATAACCGTGTCATATTGCTTTATGGAGCAAGGACCCCTGAAGATATTCTTTACAAACAGGAAATTGAAAAGTGGAAATCGCGGTTTGATTTTGAAGTCTATGTCACAGTTGACAGAGGAACAAGTGGTTGGAAGGGAAATGTTGGAGTTGTTACAACGCTGATTCCACGAGCTCCATTTGAATCAAGAAATTCTGTGGCTTTCGTATGCGGACCAGAGGTAATGATGCGTTTTACGGCTATTGAACTTATTAAGCGAGGGGTTAAAGAGGATAATATCTTCATTTCAATGGAGAGAAATATGAAATGCGGAATTGGACTATGTGGACATTGTCAGTTTGGCCCTGTGTTTATCTGCAAAGATGGACCTGTGTTTAGTTATAATCAGGTTAAAGATTTGCTATTTAAACGGGAGATTTAGCAATGAGAACGAAAAAGCCAAAACTCGCCGTTTGGAAATTTGCCTCTTGTGATGGTTGTCAACTAAGTTTGCTTGATTGTGAAGATGAACTTCTTGAAGTTGTTGGAGCAGTTGAGATAGCATATTTCCTTGAAGCATCAAAAGCTACTATTGCAGGTCCATACGACATATCTCTTGTTGAAGGTTCAATTACAACACCACATGATGCTGAAAGAATTCATAAGATAAGAAAGGTTTCAAAGTATCTTATCACAATTGGGGCTTGTGCAACAGCTGGTGGAATTCAAGCTTTGCGGAATTTCAAAGATGTTAAGGAGTTTATTTCGGTTGTCTATGCCAATCCTTCATATATTGAGACCTTAAACAAGTCGACGCCGATCGCTGACCATGTTTTCGTTGATTTCGAGTTGCGAGGTTGTCCTATAAACAAGTATCAATTGATAGAAGTTATAAGTGCTTTTCTTAACAATCGTAAGCCTAACATTCCTACATATAGTGTTTGCATGGAATGCAAGAGAAAGGGTAATGTTTGTGTTATGGTTTCATCAGGAATACCTTGTCTCGGTCCTGTTGTGCAAGCTGGGTGCGGTGCAATTTGTCCTTCTTATAACAGAGGTTGTTATGGATGTTTTGGACCGAAAGAGACACCAAATGTTTTCGCATTGACCGAGTACTTTACTGGGCTTGGTTTAAAGTCCGCAGATATAGTTAGAATTTTAAGAAACTTTAACTCTTACGCAGAACCATTCAGAAAAGGGAGTGAGGCATATGAAAGATAAAGCAATAAAAGTTGACTATTTAGCACGAGTTGAAGGTGAAGGAGCACTTTATATCAAGGTTAAAAATGGTTATGTTGTTGATGTAAAGCTTAAAATCTTTGAACCGCCAAGATTTTTTGAGGCTTTTTTAAGGGGTAGAAGTTTTATGGAGGTCCCAGACATAACCGCAAGGATCTGCGGTATTTGCCCGATCGCTTATCAGATGAGCGCTGTTCATGCTATTGAAAGTATCTTTGGAGTTAAATTGGATGGAGTTCTTCGTGAATTAAGAAGATTGATTTACTGTGGGGAGTGGATAGAAAGTCATGCGTTGCATATCTTTATGCTTCATTTGCCTGATTTTCTCGGATATGATGATGTGATTCAAGTGGCGAAAGATTACCCGGATATTGTTCAGAAGGCACTACGCTTAAAGAAGATAGGAAACGAAATAGTCAGAATCGTTGGAGGTAGAGAAGTCCATCCAGTTAATGTCAGAGTTGGTGGATTTTACAAAGCACCATCAAAAAAGGAACTTAAAAAGCTTGAGGATGATCTAAAGTGGGCAAGGGATTTCTCTATTGAAGCTGTTAAGTTTTTATCTAAACTTGAATTTCCCGAATTTGAACAAGATTATGAATTTGTCGCATTAAGTCATCCAAATGAGTATCCTTTTAACGAGGGAAGAATAGTATCAAATAAGGGAATTGATATTGCAGTAAACGAGTATGACAATCATTTCGTTGAAGAACATGTCCCACATTCAAATGCTTTACACTCAAGGATCGTAAATAGAGGAGCTTACTTTGTTGGACCACTTGCGAGGTTCAATTTGAATTTTGATAAATTATCCGACATATCAAAGGAAATTTCGCTTGAAGTTGGTCTTAAACCATTTTGTAGAAATCCATTTAAGAGCATAATTGCTCGAGCAGTTGAAACTGTCTATGCTTGTGATGAAGCGCTTAGGATAATTTCAAATTATGAAGAGCCGTCCAAATCTTATGTTGATTTTACCGTCAAGCCTGGCGTTGGTTACGGTTGCACCGAAGCGCCCCGAGGAATTCTTTATCATAGATACAAAATTGATGAGAAAGGAATAGTTCTTGATGCTAAGATCGTTCCGCCGACTTCACAAAATCTTAAAATGATAGAAATCGATCTGTGGAAGTTTAGCGCAACTTATTTAAATCTTCCTGAAGATGAATTAACTTGGAAATGCGAGCAGGCAATCAGAAATTATGATCCTTGTATTTCTTGCGCAACTCATTTTCTGAAAGTTCATATTGAGCGAGAGTAAATTCAAATTTTTGATAGTTGGAATTGGAAATGTTTTTCGCGGCGATGATTCAATCGGAATTTTGATAGCGAGGTTTTTGAGAAGATATTGTTTTGCTGACAGTGTTAAGATCATTGGTTTTGATTTGTCTTTTGATGATTTGATTGAAATTTGGGATGACTTTGGAATTGTAATTTTGATAGATGCGATTGAGTCAGCTGATAAAGCGGGGACAATATATCGTTTTGAACCGACAAGTGAAGTGCTTCCCGCCGAAGTGAGATTTTTCTCAACTCATACACTTGGTCTTGCTGAATATATTCAACTTGGGAAGGCAATAAAAGCCCTACCAGTAAAACTTATCATATATGGAATCGTAGGGAAAAATTTTTGGATAGGTGCGCCAATTTCTAACGAAGTTAAATCTTCGTGTAGGAAGGTGATACAAAGAATTCTGGAAGAATTGGGGGCGAGATGAATTTTTATTTTACGGGGTGAATTTTTAAATTTTCCAAAGATTTCAAAACAAATTTAAGCATATGTTTGGTATGGACAAAAATTTATTTGACATATATAAAAAAATTGAAAATGGAGAAAGGTTAACATTTGAGGATGGGGTGAAGCTTTTCAAATCTGATGATCTTATTACGATTGGGATCATGGCTGATATGGTGCGGTGGCGTTTACATCCAGAACCAGTGGTGACTTATATAATTGATAGAAATATAAACTACACAAATATTTGCACAACTGAGTGCACATTTTGTGCTTTCTACGCAAAGGTAGGGGATACTGTAAAAGGTTACACGCTTGACTATGAAACCATTGCTAAAAAAATTGAAGAAACGATCCAGCTTGGTGGGACGAGAATTTTGTTGCAAGGTGGCTTGAATCCAGAACTTGGGATTGAGTTTTATGAAGATCTTTTCAGATGGATAAAGCAGAATTATCCGCAAATATGGCTTCATGCTCTTTCACCAGAAGAAATTTTACATATCGCAGAAGTTTCGCGATTGAAAGTGCGTGATGTTTTGAAGAGATTAATTGCTTCAGGTTTACAGTCAATTCCTGGCGGCGGCGCGGAGATCCTTGTTGATAGAGTGAGAGAAAAAATTTCGCCTAAAAAATGCACAGCTGATGAATGGCTTGGAGTAATGTATGAAGCGCATCAACTTGGATTAAAAACAACCGCGACGATGATGTTTGGTCATGTTGAAACATATGAAGATAGAGTTCAACATATGTTATTAATCCGTGAGCTTCAAGATATAACAGGTGGATTTACCTCGTTCATACCTTGGACATTTCAACCGAAGAATACGAAGCTTGCTGAAAATATGGATAATTTGAAGGAGAGATCCACTGGTTTTGACTATCTTAAAACACTTGCTATTTCAAGATTAATGCTTGACAACATTCCAACGATTCAAGTTTCGTGGGTTACACAGGGTTTGAAGATGGCACAAATTGGCTTAAAGTTTGGTGCCGATGATTTTGGAAGTTTGCTTATTGAGGAAAATGTTGTAAGTGCAGCTGGAACGAGGCATCTTGTTACGCTTGAGCAAATGTTGAAGGCAATAAGGGATGCTGGTTTTGAACCAAGGAAGAGGTTAAATTGATGCGTGAACATGAGTATTGGATGGAGTATGCTTTAAAAGAAGCTCAGAAAGCATTCGAACTTGGTGAAGTTCCAGTGGGGGCTGTTATCGTTTATAAAGGACAAATCATTGCTAAGGGCTATAATCAAGTTGAATCATTAAGGGATGCAACCGCGCATGCTGAAATGATAGCTTTGTCGGCTGCATATAATTATTTTCAGTCGTGGCGGCTCAATGGGTGCACGCTTTTTATGTTACACTTGAGCCCTGTCCTATGTGTGCTGGTGCAATTGTTCCGTCGCTAATTGACAAAATCGTATTTGGGGCATATGACTTCAAGCTTGGTCGTGGAAGTGTCTTACATAACTGGTGATGGAAATTTGTAATCACAAAGTTGAAGTTATTGGGGGGATAATGGCTGATGAATCTCAAAATTTACGCAAGTATTTTTCCAAGAGTTAAGAAAAAACGAGCTGGGGTGGTTTTAAACCGCCCCGTAAATTTTTTTATTTGATGAACATTAGCTTCTTGCTCTCAACATAATCACCTGCTTTCAAAGTGTAAATATATGATCCAGTGGCGAACTTGCTTGCATCAAAAATTACTTTATAAGTTCCAGCATCAAGGATCTCGTCAACAAGCGTTGTGATCTCTTGACCAAGAATTGTGTAAATTTTGAGAGTTACATGTTCTCTTGATGGAATTGAAAATTCAATTATCGTGGTTGGGTTAAATGGGTTTGGATAGTTTTGTTTTAATTCATAGCCGATTGGTATTTGATTATTTAACTTTTCAACTTTTACCGGTATAACTGGCAATGTTCCTTGATAAACCCATTTGTCAACCGTCCATCCATAGTAGGATTGTGTGTAGAGATTTTTCTTTTCATCAAATTTAACATCATAGACAGAAGTGTAACCAGAAGCATTTCCAGGTATTCTCCCGTTTGTTCTAAGGTTATATCCACCTGTCATAATTAAGTTCCATTTTGCGATGTCAATTGTATCAATTGGTTCGCCAGTTGTCCCATTAAGTATGTAAATTTTTCCATAAGAATAACCCATTGAAAGTGGTGAAGGTCTCCAAACAGCACAAGCGACAAATAATAGATTGTTTTCATCAAGATATTCAAGCCCGATTGGACTCGCTTTCCATCGTGAAACTGCCCCTGTGTCTCCTTCACTTAGTTGAAAATTAAATCTTGGATCAATTTGGTATCCTGTGCGAATTGAACCGGTATATTTCACAACTTTTCGTTTTGTTGTATCTGAATATGAAACAAAAAGCCAAGTTCCGTTGTTGTTAATTTCAATTCCCTTATAAACACCATCGGGTAAGTCCACTGTTTGTAGTGGGGTTGTGATATGCGTTTCCCAAGCGTTTCTGTTGCTTTGAATTGATGGGAAAATTTTTATATCATCAGTTTTCCCATAACTGCTATCGTTAATAACAAAAACATTGCCATTCTGGTCAAGGTCAAGGGCAAAAATTGTATTATCTCCAGTTTCAAGGCGATATGGAGTTGAGATGATAGTATCACCAGTGAATTTGAAAACAAGAATGTTGCGATTTGGATCGTTATTTGCGACATAAATAAAACTATCCTGAGGGGTAGCAAGAATGAACCAGGCATTTCTCATTAAAACTTCATCAAAAACATC
>JBCNVC010000005.1:0-77228 GCA_039630395.1 Candidatus Kryptonium sp.
TTGGCAGGGAAATAAAAGCTTTGGCGAAAATTTCCTGTACCAGATCCTCGGTTTCGCTTTTCTGTTGTATAATTCTGGAGACAATTGTTTCTATTTTCTTTTTGTATCTATTCATTAATTCAGTGTAGGCTAATTCGTCGTTATTTTTTACTGCAAGCTTTGCAAGTTCAGCATCCGTTAATTTTTTATAGTTCTTTTTCCCTTTTTTCATTTCAATGGATTATTTTATGTAAAAAGTCGGCAGTCATATAAAAAAGAAGCATCCCTATGAAAACAACAAGCGGTGCGAGTTTCGTTTGTGAATTGTTTATCTCTGGGATCAAGTCGGTGGTTCCAACATATAATCCAACTCCTGAAATGAAAGCAAATAGATATCCGATAAATTTTTCGCTCATTTGTGGTATTACGAGACCGATTAAAACACCCGCAAATGTCGCAAATCCGACGAGGGAAGCAAGAATTAAAGAGGTATGCACTTTTCTGCCAGAAGCTGAGATAACTGAAGCGACCGTCATTCCTTCGGGAAGTTTATGGAGAAAAATCCCTATGAAAAGTAAAAGACCGATTATGTAGTCAAATTTTAATCCGATTGCTATAGCCATACCATCAAAGAAAGCATGGATGAAAAGCCCGAAGAAAATTGAATAACTTGCGGTTTTTGAAACTATATGTTCAGTATGAGTTTCTTCGCCAAAGTGTAAATGTGAAACAATTGAATGTTCAAAGAAATGAAGCGTTGCATAACCAAGCATGATCAAAATTGGCGCTGTTTCACCAATTGCTTCTACTGACTCTGGGATAAGTTGCGTAAGAACGAGCGCGACAATAAATCCAGCTCCAACCGCAAGCAAATAATCTTGAAATCTTCTCGGCCATTTTTGCGTGAAAAATATGATCAAACCTCCAAGTATCTCTGCAATCGTTGCTACTAATCCAAGTGTTAAAATCAAAATGGTCATTTTTCGTTAATCTTTAGTTTAAGATGAAACCGAAAATTACGAAAAATATCAAGGCAAGTAAGCCAGCTGTAATAGCATAAGGTAATTGCGTTTTAACATGATCAATATGATCACAAGCGGATGCCATTGACGAAACTATTGTTGTATCTGAAATTGGTGAGCAATGATCCCCGAAAACGCCACCGCTTAAAACACTTGCAACAATAAGTGTTAAGTTTGAATCAAGAGCTATCCCCGCTGGAATCGCGATAGGCATCATTATAGCAAAAGTTCCCCAACTTGTTCCAGTTGCAAATGAAATAAAAGATGATGTCAGAAAAATTAATCCAGGTAAAAGTGCAGGATCTATAAATTTACTTGTGATATGTGCGACATATTCACCCGTTTTCAATTCTTTACACACAGCTCCTATCGCAAAGGCAAATGTCATCAAGACAGCAAGAGGGATCAAACCACCCATACCTTTAAGCGTAAGCTCAATTGTTTCTCGAATTGATAAAATTTTTTGAGATTTATAAAGTATCCCTGCAACAAAAATTGAAGCCATAACTGCCCAAAGAACAGAAGTTGAACCTGAACCGTTTGCAATGTTTCCATTTCCAGTAATGTAAAGTCCAATTGGCATCATAAAAATCATCGTTAAAATAGGGATAATCATGTTTCTTGCTTTGGGATTTGCATTTGGTTTTGGTAAAATGTTAATAACATCATCAGCGATAAGAGGTATAGCGCCATCTGCTATGACTTTGCCTTCGCGGAAAGCTCTTAATTCCGCTTTTTTCATCGGACCGAAATCAAATCCAGTCAACGCTATAAATAGAACCAAAAGTATTGCAAATATAGCGTAAAAATTGAAAGGGAGAGCTGAAATGAAGAGCGAAATTTCATTTTTAACCCCAGCTTGAGTTAACAATCCAATCACATATGCCCCCCATGCATTAAGCGGTATCATTATACAAACAGGAGCGGATGTTGAATCGCAAATATATGCAAGTTTTTCTCTTGAAATTTTGAGCTTATCGAAAATTGGTCGTGAAACGGTTCCGGTAATTAGACAAGTGATGCTTGATTCAACGAATATGCTCATTCCAATAGCCCAAGCAAAAAGTTGTGCCTTCCTTCGTGAATTTATAAAGCCTCTGTTTGAAATTAAGTTTACGAAACCATGAACTCCTCCAGATCTTTGCATCAAAGCGATCAAAGCACCAACGAGCGCACTGAAAATTATCACTCGTGTATTGCTCGGTTCTTTGAAAACATTTATTATCCCATCAATTGAATTCGCAAGACCAGTAATGGGATTGAAACCTGATAAGATAGTCCATCCAATCCATATTCCGATAAAAAGCGAGGTGTAAACCTGTTTAGTTATCAAAGCAAGGATTATCGCTGAGAGGTGGTATAACAGAAAGCCATGTAGTATTCATTTGACCTGACTTAAAATTTTTGCAATGTGTTTTATGAGCGTTTCCTGTGGATGTTCAATTATTCTTCCGATTTCTCTTTTGTTTTCAAAAAATATAAATGTTGGAACCCTCGTAATGTTATATTTGTCAGTTAATCCGTTTAACTTTTTATCTCTATCAAGCCCGATGACTTTTATATGTTTTCGTGAAACTCCTGCTTCATCCATTATTCTCATAAATTTTGGAACATGTTCTCTACTATCAGGGCACCATGTCCCGAGGAAAATTAACACATCAAATTTGTTGGCTTTTGATTTTATTACATTGAAACTTTCAACATCATCAATGGAGTATTTTGAATATCCATCGTTGTACCACCCAAATGATTTGTCTTCAAGCAACTTGATTGGGAATTCGCCGATAATTATTTTCGTGTTTCCCCTTTCAACTATTGAATATTTTCTGCTTGCGCAAGAGTTTAAAAGCAGAAGGAGAGCGATTGAAATGCTCAAAATTTTTCTCATTTTTCATCCTCCAACATTGTTTTTATTCTTGACACCACCATTTCTATTGCGACTTCGTTTTCTCCGCCTCTTGGAATTATAACATCAGCCCATCTCTTGCTTGGTTCAACGAATTCAAGATGCGATGGCTTTACGGTTGAAATATATTGGTTTATCACCGATTCAAGCGTTCGTCCTCTTTCAAGTATATCCCTTTTTATTCTTCTTAACACTCTTTCATCAGCATCGGTGTCGACAAAGATTTTTATATCCATTAAATCCCGAAGTTCCTTCTCAACGAAAACAAGTATCCCCTCCACTATTATCACATCCTTGGGTTCTATACGCTTTACCTTTTCAAGTCGTCTGTAAGTTGTAAAATCGTAAATTGGGACATCAATTGCTTCATATTTTTTTAGTTTCTTGACATGTTCGATCAAAAGTTTTGTGTCAAGGGCATCCGGATGATCGAAGTTTATCTCTTCAATCTTTTTCCCTTCAAATTGAGAGATATCTTTATAATAGCTATCGTGTTCAAGGATTATGACTTTGCTTTCACCGATCTTGCTTGCTATTTTTTTCGCGACTGTTGTTTTTCCAGATCCAGTTCCTCCTGCAATTCCGATGACAAGTGGCTTCATTTGAAATAACCCGGCGCAATTTGTTTAAGTTCTTCTTCGTTTAAAAATCTCCATTCTCCCGGTTTTAGATTTATATCTGTAAAGTTTCCAATTTTCGTCCTTATTAAGTTTTGAACTTTATATCCGAGTTTTTCAAACATTTTTCTAACTTGCCTATTTTTACCTTCGTGAATCTCTATTTCAACCCAACAAGTTTTAGGATTCATTTTAACAACTTTCGCTTTAGCTGGCATTGTTTTGTATATTTGTCCATCTATTTCAATATCTATCCCAGATTGAAGCTTTTTCAAATCCTCCGAGTTTATTTTTTTGTTGATCTTCACGAGATATGTTTTTGAAACTTTTGAATCAGGATTTGTGATAAAATCGGCAAATCTATTGTCATTTGTTAAAATTAAAAGTCCCGATGTATCCTTGTCAAGTCGTCCTGCGGGAGCAATCCATTCGGAGATGTTAACGATGTCATAAATTGTTCTTCTGTTGAGTTCATCTTTTCGTGTTGTCACCACGCCTTTCGGTTTATTTAAAACGATATAAACTTTGGGTTTTCGTGTCAAAATTTTCCCATCAACGGCGATTTTATCTTTTTTAAGATCAACTCTGTACGATGGATTTGTTATGATTTTTGTATTTACACTTACTCTGCCATTTGAAATTAACTCTCTTGCGATAGTTCTTGATGTGTATCCAAGTTTTGAAAGCGCTCTTTCAAGTGAAACTCCTCTTTTCATATTCAATTGATATACTTAATTAAGGCAAAACCAAGTATCAAGAGGATTATGAAAGCGATCGTTAGCCAGTCAAAGTATTTATCAATGAATGTTTTAACCTTTGGACCGAAAAAGTAAATCAATCCTCCAACCAAGAAAAACCTTGCGGGTCTACTTAAGGCAGAGGCAAGAACTAATGTTTGAAAGTTAACCTGGAAAGCTCCTGCAGCGATGGTGAAAACTTTATACGGAATTGGAGTAAAGCCAGCGATTGCGATTGCAACAAATGCATTTTTGTCATACATAATTTTCACGGCATTATATTCATCTTGAAGATGGTAAAATTCAATTATTTTCCTCCCGATAAGTTCGTAAAATTGAAAACCGATTAAATACCCAAACATTCCACCAAGCACCGAACCAACTGAGCAGATAAGTGCGTATCTAAATGAGAGATGCGGTTTTAAAAGCGCAATTGCAATTAATAAGACATCTGGCGGTATTGGGAAAAAAGATGATTCTGTGAAAGCAATTAAAAAGAGAGCAAGTCCAGCATAAGGTTTGTCAGCAAAGTTTTCAACCCATTTTTTCAGTTCAAATAAAAATTTTGATACTTTTCGCATTAACCTCATCCGTGATTACTTTTTTAACTTCAACAAGTTAAAAATGTTAAATTAGAAATTCAAGTTTAAGCTTTAAATTCAAAATTTCATGGATTTGTAAAAGTCGGTTTGTTTTGTTAAGTTAAAACAAAAAGCGAGGCAGTAAAATGGTGCGAATAAAGGCAAACGAAAATGGACCTTATGTTATTGAGATAGAATCTGGAAATTTTGAGGTTGAATTAGGTTCAAAAAAGGAATTGATTGATAAAAAGACAATCGCTCTCTGTAGGTGTGGTGGTTCAGAAAATAAGCCGTTTTGCGATGGCACGCATAGAAAAATTAACTTTTCTGCGGGCTCAGCAAACATCAAAGTAAATGTCTGAAAATCTTAATTGAAATTTTGTTTGCTCTCGTCCGTGGGTAAAATTTTACCAAATCAATTTTCTGTGAGAATTTTATGCGTTCTCTGCTTGAACTTAAATCATACATTTTGAAGTATAAAAAACTATACTTGCTTGGGCTTTTAGCGATACTTTTTAGCGAAGCGTTTTATGTTTTAATTCCAATTTTAGTCGGTCGTGCTATAGATAGTTTGAAATTTGGGGTAAGCGGTGAAAAACTTCTTTGGTTTGCCACGCTTGTTATTGGCTCAACACTTTTAAGTGGTATTGCTTCTTTCTTCACAAGGCAAACGATGATTGTCGCATCAAGGAAAATTGAATATGACATGCGAAATGATTTTTATCGTCATGTCCAAGGTTTGCACTATCTTTATTTCAGAGACAAGAAGATAGGGGATATAATGGCTTATGCTACAAACGATATACCTGCCGTTAGGAACTTCCTTGGGCCTGGAATAATGTATTCAGTTGAAACGGCGATTGAATTTGTTGTTATACTTGCTATCATGTTTTCAATGAATTTTAAACTCACATTGATAACTTTAATTCCACTTCCATTAATTTCTTATCTTGTTTACAGGATTGGAAAAATTGTTCACGAGCGATATGAAGACATACAAGAGCATTTCGGGACTATGACAACGGTAGCGCAGGAAAACATTTCGGGAATAAGGGTGTTGAAATCTTATGTTCGGGAAGATTACGAGATTGAAAAATTCAGGAAGTTAAGCTTTGAATATATGCTGAAAAACATAAAACTCATAAAAGTTCAATCGCTTACATATCCTTTAATGATCATGATAACGGGAATTTCAATCATACTTGTCGTTTGGTACGGTGGATATCAGGTTATAGCGGGTGCGATGACACTTGGGCAGATAACATCTTTTTTAATTTATCTTGGATATCTAATTTGGCCAATGATCGCCTTTGGTTGGATCATGAATCTAACTCAGAGAGCTTCTGCGTCAATGGATAGATTGCTTGAGGTTTTCAAAGTTGAACCAAAGATCAAAGATACGGATAAAACAGATTTTTCGATCAAAGAGATAAAAGGGGAGATTAGGTTTAAAGATGTTTGGTTCAAATATCCTGACTCAGCAGATTATGTTTTAAAAAACATAAACCTTGAGATCAAACAAGGTCAAACGGTTGGAATTGTTGGATATACGGGAAGCGGAAAGACGACGCTTGTTAATTTGATACCGAGATTATTTGAACCTGATAAAGGTGAAATTTTTATAGATGGTGTTGATATCAATAAAGTTCCGCTTAAAGTTTTGCGCGAGAATATTGGATATGTTCAGCAGGAGGTTTTCCTGTTTTCAGATTCGGTGAAAAACAACATAACATTTGGAGTGAATGGAGTAAGCGAAGAAAAGATTTTTGAAGTTGCAAAGATTGCACACATTTACGAGGAGATTATGGAATTTCCAAACAAATTTGATACGATCGTCGGTGAGAGAGGCATAACATTGTCAGGTGGTCAAAAGCAGAGAGTCGGGCTTGCACGAGCATTGATAAAGGAGCCGAAAATTTTAATACTTGATGATTCCTTTTCTTCTGTTGACGCATACACGGAAGAGATGATTTTAAAAAACTTGAAAAATTTTAGAAAAGGAAGGACGACGATAATTATAAGTCATAGGATAACTGCGGTTAAAGACGCTGATTTTATCGTTGTTCTTGATGATGGCGAGATTGTTGAAACTGGAACACACGAGGAATTGCTTAAACTCGGTGGAGTTTATGCGGACCTTTATCAGAAACAACTTTTGGAAGAAGAACTTGAAAAAATATAAAGTAAGATTCCACTTTTTATGCACGATTTCAGAGATGATGAAATACTTGGCAAGGCGTATGATTCAAAATTGATGAAGCGACTTCTAAAGTATGTTAAACCATATTGGAAACAAGTTACAATTGCTGTTTTTCTTGTTTTAATACTTGCGGCGTTGAATCCATTGCGACCATATATAACCAAATTCGCAATAGATGATTATATTCTTAAATCAAATTATGAGGGACTTACCAAGTTAGCTTTACTTCTTCTCGGGCTTTTGTTTATACAGGGAATTTTGCAATATCTGCTAAGCTACACAACTGAATGGATAGGGCAGAAAACGATTTTTGATTTAAGAATGGAAGTTTTCGCTCATTTACAGCGACTTGCATTGAGATTTTTTGATAAAAATCCCACAGGACGGCTTGTGACAAGAGTGACAAATGATGTTGAATCTTTGAACGAAATGTATTCATCAGGAATTATTCTTGTGTTTGGGGATATATTTACAATCATTGGAATTTTATATTTCATGTTTAGTTTAAGTTTTGAGCTTTCGGTTGTAACTCTGAGCGTTTTGCCATTGCTTTTTTATGCTACCTTTTTGTTTAGGAAGAAAGCCAGAGAAGCTTATAGAGAAGTGAGGACACTAATTGCACGTATAAACGCATTTTTACAAGAGCATTTTTCTGGTGTTAGCGTTGTTCAGGTTTTCAACAGGGAGCAAGAAGAGTTTAAAAAATTTGACAGCATAAATGCGAAATACAGAGACGCTAATATCAAGTCAATTTTTTACTATTCAGTTTTCTTTCCAGCGGTTGAGTTAATAAGTGCAATTGGTGTCGGGCTTATAATTTGGTATGGAGGGGGTGAGGTTTTAAAAGGAACTGTCACAGTTGGTGTGTTGATTTCTTTTCTGCAATATACCGAAATGTTTTTCAGACCTGTAAGGGATCTATCTGAAAAGTATAACATCTTTCAAACTGCGATGGCTTCGGCAGAGAGAATTTTTAAACTTCTTGATACTAAAGTTTTTATAAAACCACCTGATAATCCCATAAAACTTGAAAAAATTCACGGCGACATTGAGTTTAAAAATGTATGGTTTGCATATAGAGATGATGGTGAGATGGTTTCAGACGATGAGTGGATTTTAAAAAATGTTTCTTTTAAAATTAATGCTGGTGAGAAAGTTGCTATAGTTGGAGCTACTGGTGCAGGTAAGAGCACGATTATAAATTTGCTATGTAAATTTTATGAACCTCAAAAAGGGCAAATTTTAATTGATGGAATAGATATAAGAAATGTGGATGAGAAAGAGTTAAGAAAACATATAGCTGTGGTTTTGCAGGATGTGCAGTTATTTTCTGGGAATATTTTGACGAACATAACGCTTGGGAACGACAAGATACCTATGGAAAGCGTTATTGAATCATCTAAGTTAATTGGAGCGGATAAGTTTATTGAGAGGCTACCAAATAGTTACTTTGAACCGGTTCAGGAAAGAGGAGCGAACCTTTCTGTTGGCGAAAAACAGCTTATCTCATTTGTGAGAGCTTTGGTTTATGAGCCGAAAATTTTAATACTTGATGAAGCAACTTCAAGTGTAGATGTTGAAACGGAGAAGATAATTCAAAACGCAATTGAAAAATTACTTGAAAACAGAACCGCAATAATCATTGCTCATAGATTATCAACAATTCAAAATTCGGATAAAATAATTGTGCTTCACAAAGGTGAGGTTCGCGAGGTAGGAACTCATGATGAGTTGCTTGCTTTGAAGGGGATTTATTATCGCCTTTATCAATTGCAATATAAAGATAGAAGAACAAAACTTGTTAATGTATCGGGGATAACAAGATAGCCATCTTAAAAAGATGGCTTTGATAGCAAAAAATCAAAGGAGGATTAAGCCATGCAAAGAATCATTACAATTGAGCGATTTATCATTGAAAGGGAGCATGAAGTTCCCGGCGCAACTGGGGAATTTTCAAAGCTTTTGACGGATATTGCTCTTGCGTCCAAAATTGTTTGGCGCGAGGTTTCAAAGGCAGGACTTGTTGATATCATCGGTTCAACGGGTAAGATTAACATTTCGGGAGATGTTGTTCAAAAACTTGACGAATTCGCAAATGAGATATTTATCAATGTTATGCAGAAAGGGGGGCATCTTTGTGTTATGGCAAGTGAAGAAAGCGGTTTAATTGAAATACCCGAAGAACTTGCAAAGGGAAAATATGTATTGGTTTTTGATCCGCTTGATGGAAGCTCAAATATTGATGTGAATGTTTCAATAGGTTCCATATTTGGAATTTTCCGTCGCGTGACCTCCGGTGGTAAAGGAACGGAAGAAGATGTGTTGCAGCCTGGAAGAAATCTCGTCGCAGCAGGTTATGTCGTCTATGGTTCGAGCACTATTTTAGTTTACACAACGGGAAACGGCGTTCATGGATTTACACTTGATCCGAGCATTGGCGAGTTTTTGCTTTCGCATGAAAATATTAGAATTCCAAAGAAAGGCGATATTTACAGTGTTAATGAAGGTTATTATGAGAGGTGGGATGAGAATATGAAAAAGTTGATCAACTATCTTAAAGCTGAAGATAAGGCAACTGGAAGACCTTATAAGTTAAGATATGTTGGAACTCTTGTTGCTGATTTTCATCGTACACTTCTATATGGTGGTATCTTTATGTATCCGGGTGATTCCAAAAATCCTGATGGTAAGTTAAGATTAATTTACGAAGCAGCGCCACTTGCATATGTTGTTGAAAAAGCTGGTGGAAGAGCAAGCAATGGTTTTCAAAATATACTTGATATAAAGCCAACAAATTTACATCAAAAAACGCCACTTTTCATCGGAAGCGAGGAAGATGTGAAACTTGTTGAGAAATTTTTGCAAGGCAAATCCGAAGATTAGTAGCGAAGGGGCTCGTTTTGAGCCCCTTTTTAATTTTTATCCCCCCTCATGATGTTCAATGTTCATCTCAATCCATTTTGATATAAACTCAACCACATCATTCCATAACTTAATTTTTTCTTCAAGCGTTAGATTTGCTGTTTTGATGATATTTTCAATTTCTTTCCAAAGGTCTTCGGGCAAGTTGAGATTTCTTTCTTCCATTGTTTTGCTCCGATTTTTGTTTCTTTTAAAGTGCTTTATTCCCGCCCTTTCTTTTTATTTTTGCTATAAAAGAGCATGGTTGGTAGCTTTTTTGAAATTTAAAGATTTTCTAGTAAAATCTCAATAGGTGGTGAAGAAGGTAAAATATGAGGCTTCTTGTATATTATGGCGCAACTTAGGCTTGTCGGTTCTTGATTTTTAACGCTTTACTTTTTATTTTATTTTTGAATTTTATAAAAATAAACCTCGGAGGTTGCAAATGGCTCAAAATAATAACGAAGGGATGTTCAAGGGATTTTTAATTGGTTTCCTCGCTGGGAGTGCACTTGGGGCAATCCTTGCTATGTTGTTTACACCTAAGAGTGGGAAAGAGATGAGAGCTTTAATTAAAGAAAAATCTGCACAGGCGAAGGAAAAAGCGGGAGAGTATCTTGGTGAAGCGAAAGTGAAAGCTGAAGAAATAATTGAAAAGGCAAAAGAAGAAGCGGAAAAGATTAAAAAAGAAATTGATGAAATAATTACAACTGCGAAACAAAAAGTTGAAACGGTAAAAGAAGCGGTGAAATCAGGTGTTGAAACTTATAGAGAGGAAACGAAAAAGAAAAGTTAAATCTATGCAAGGCAAGACACTATGTCTTGCCTTTTTTATTTTTAAAATTAACCTCAACAAGGTGATATGGAGATATTGATTCAAATTTTAACCGCATTATTACTTGCAAGCGCAGTTGTTGTTCTTATATATCTTGCTGTTGTCTTCGCTAAATTGAAAACATTGATAGAAAACTTGAACCAAACAACTAAAGAAATCAATTCGAAACTGCCAACTATCCTTGAGAATCTTAAAAGGATTTCGGAGCAACTTGCGGATGTAACCTCAAAAGCTCAATCACAATTTGAAACCGTCCAAAACTTATCTGAATCAGTTCAATCTTATTTCAAAAAACTCCGTGGAATTTTCTCGCCAGATAATTCTTCATCTGTGGAAGGTTTGCCGTTCGGTTTAACAAAAATTTTTGCCTTGATAAAAGCAATTCGCACTGTCATAGCAAGATTAAAAGCATAAACATAAAAAGATAAGGAGGTAGATAAGGTGGCAAAAGAATATCCAACGGAAAAAATTAGAAACATCGGCTTAATTGGACATGGGGGGGCAGGAAAAACATCATTTGCAGAAGCAATCCTATATAGCGCTGGAGTAACAACTCGGCTCGGGAGAGTTCAAGAAGGAAATACAGTCTCAGATTACCATCCCGATGAAATTGCACAGCAGGTCTCAATTAATTTGTCGCTTCTGCATTGTGAGTGGAAAGATACCAAAATTAATATTATTGATATGCCTGGATATGCCGATTTTATCGGCGAAGTTAAAAGTGGTTTAAAGGTAAGTGATACCGCCCTTCTTTTTGTTAAATCTGTTGAAGGAGTTGAAATAGGGACCGAAACAGCTTGGGAATCAGCCAAAGAAACTGGAAATAGTGTTGTTTTCGTTGTCAACAAACTTGATGCTGAACATTCAAACTTTGACAATGTGGTCAATCAGATACGGGAAAGATTCGGGCATGAGGCAATAGTGGTTCAATTTCCTGTAAACCAGGGAACAGGGTTTGATTCTATTGTTGACCTTATCAGAATGAAAATTTTGAAATTTTCAAAAGATCTTTCTGGAAACTATACTGAGGAAGAAATACCGCAGAATTTGAAGGAAAAAGCGGAAAAATTAAGAGAAGAATTAATAGAATCAATCGCTGAAACCGATGAAGAACTTTTGAATAAGTTTTTTGAGAATGGCGGATTAACAGATGAAGAATTAAAAGTTGGCTTTATAAATGCTCTTGCTGAAAGAAAAGTGTTCCCAATTTTCTGTGCCGATGCATATCATAACATAGGAGTAAAATCCATTCTTGACTTCATAGTTGATTATTGCCCGAGCCCAAACAAGAAATCTGTTGAAGCGATATTAAGAAATACCACACCACAAACGATAAATTTAAATTACAATTCCTCAGGCGAACCAGTTTTGTTTGTTTTCAAAACAGTTTCAGAAGCGCATGTCGGTGAATTTTCATTTTTCAAAGTTTACTCGGGAACGATTGCTCGCGGAATTGATCTTGTAAATCAAACCAATGGTACGCTTGAGAGGTTAAGCCAGCTTTATGTGATGAATGGTAAGGAAAGAAAAGAAGTACAAAAGTTTTATGCAGGAGACATCGGCGCAGTTGTCAAGCTGAAAAATACGCACACAAATGACACCCTTTCAACAAAGACATTCCCAGTGGTAGTTCCACCTATTAAATTCCCGGAGCCAGTTATTCAATTTG
This sequence comes from Candidatus Kryptonium sp., assembly GCA_039630395.1. Classification (GTDB taxonomy): domain Bacteria; phylum Bacteroidota; class Ignavibacteria; order Kryptoniales; family Kryptoniaceae; genus Kryptonium. The sequence goes on from JBCNVC010000005.1 coordinate 12,448, forward strand.
CAATTATTTCGAAGAACAAAGGCGAAGAGGAAAAAATCGCAGCTGGATTACATTCACTTCACGAGGAAGATCCAACATTTGTCTTTACGGTTGATAATGAATTACAACAGACGATAATCAGCGGGCAAGGAGAAACCCATTTAATGATAATTGCGAAACGACTAAAAGAAAAATACGGTGTTGAAGTAGAACTGGGCGAGCCTAAGATTCCATATCGTGAAACAATAAAAGGAAAAGCCAGAGAACAAGGTAAGTATAAAAGGCAAACTGGTGGAAGAGGGCAATACGGAGATGTTTGGCTCGTACTTGAACCTTTGCCGAGAGGCGGAGGATTTGAATTCGTTGATGCAATAGTTGGAGGTGTCGTCCCGAGAAACTATATCCCTGCTGTTGAAAAAGGAGTTCGTGATACCATGGCGAAAGGAGTTCTTGCAGGTTATCCAGTGATTGATGTTAAAGTTACACTTGATTATGGTTCTTATCATCCCGTTGATTCGTCTGACCTTGCTTTCCAAATTGCAGCGTCAATGGCTTTTAAGAAAGCTTTTATGAATGCGAATCCAGTTTTACTCGAGCCAATTTACGAAATAGAGGTTAAAGTTCCAGAGGAATATATGGGAAGCGTGATAGGCGATATTTCAAGCAGGAGAGGAAAGGTAATAGGGATGACCGCCGAAGGAGCATATCAAATTGTTAAGGCATATGTTCCGCAGAAGGAGCTTTACCGATATTCATCATCGTTGAGATCCCTAACGCAAGGTCGTGGAATTTTTACAGCTAGATTTTCACATTACGAAGAAGTGCCAAAGGAAATAGCTGACAAAATCATAGCGGAAGCCCAGAAGCAAAAGGAAGCAGTTGAAGAAGAATAAGGTTAAATTTCAATATTTTTTAATTAAATCCCCTCCGCTTGTTTGTGGAGGGGGTTTTTATTTATAAACTCCAGATTATAATTTGTTATTTTGGTGGGATAAAGGGGGCAAATTGTTTATTACGATTTTTTTTGTTAAATTTTAAAAAGATTTTTGTGTCTTCGTGGAAAAATTTAAAAAATTCACGAGGAGTTTTTGATGGTTCAACCTCTCAATATCCTTTTTCTTTCCAGCGAAATTGTCCCATTTGCAAAGACAGGTGGGCTTGCTGATGTTTCCTTCGCTTTACCCCAAGCAATAAAAGAACTTGGTCATGAGATAAGAGCAATGATGCCTAAATATGGATTTATTAGCGAAAGAAAATTTGGAATACATGAAATTGTCCGCTTAAGGGACATGGATATTCCGGTTGGAGATAAACTTCAAAAAGGAAATGCAAAAGCATCTTTTATCGTTGGACAAAAGGTGAAAGTTCAGGTATATTTTCTTGAAAATGAGTTTTATTACAATCGTGACGGTCTTTATGTTGATTCAAAAACAAAAAAAGATTATCCCGATAACGACGAAAGATTCATATTTTTTTGCAAGGGGGTTATTGAGACGCTTAAGAAATTAGGGTGGCGACCACATGTGATTCATTGCAATGACTGGCAAACTGCTCTTGTCCCAGTTTATCTTAAAACAATTTATAAAGATGATCCATTTTTTAAAGGAATAAAAACGGTCTTGACAATTCATAATATTGGATATCAAGGTGTTTTCCCTAAGGAGTCATTTTACAAATCTGGTCTCCCAGATGCGATCCTGTCTCAGATAGAGCACAACGGAAATTTCAATTTTCTAAAAGCGGGTATACTTTATGCTGATGTTATAACCACTGTAAGCCCGACTTATGCAAAAGAAATAATTTCTAAAGATGAATTTGGTGCGGGGCTTTCTGAAGTGCTTAAAAAGAGGAAAAAGGATATCTATGGGATTTTAAATGGTGTTGATTATTCTGTGTGGAGTCCCGAGAATGACAAGTATATTCCCGTTCCATATAGCATTCAAACAATAGAAACGAAGTATGAAAATAAAAAAGCTCTTTTGAAGCATTTCGGACTTGAATATGATGAGGAAATTCCAGTTGTAGCGCAAATTTCAAGGCTTGTTGATCAAAAAGGTTTTGATCTAATTGAGGAAATAATTGATGAAATGATGAAGCTTAATATTCAATATATCGTCTTGGGCACTGGGGAACCACGATATGAAGAGATGCTTGAGAAGGCAAAGAAAAAATATCCCAAAAAAGTTGGAGTTCATATAGGATTTAGCGAAGAGCTTGCTCATCTTATTGAAGCAGGTGCTGATATATTTCTCATGCCATCAAAGTATGAACCATGCGGTTTGAATCAGATGTATAGTTTAAGATACGGAACTATCCCAATAGTTAGAAAAACAGGTGGACTTGCCGATACAGTTGAAGAGTTCAACATAAAAACGGGAAGGGGAACGGGATTTTTATTTGAAAAATATTCCGGTCAGGATTTATTGAAAGCATTGAAAAAAGCATTATCGGTTTATAAGAACCGAAAAGTATGGTTAAAATTAATGAAAAACGCCATGGCGAAAGATTTTTCTTGGACGATGTCTGCAAAAAAATATGTTGAACTTTATCAGAAACTGACGACACAACAAAAAAAGACACGAACTGTTAAAGCGAAATGAAGAATTCAAATATTGCTGTATTCCTTGATAGAGATGGGACAATTAATGAAGATGTAAATTTTTTATCTTCGCCGGAACAACTCGTTCTCATAGATGGTTCTGCCGAAGCAATAAAGGAAGCAAATGAAATTGGTCTAAAAGTCATCGTTTGCACAAATCAAAGTGGAATTGCGCGAGGTTATTTTACAGAAGATGATTTACACAAGATCCATAATCGACTTGATGAATTGCTTGCCGAAAAGGGAGCGAAAATAGATGCTTATTATTACTGTCCTCATCATCCAACTGAAGGAAATGGAAAATATAAACTTGAATGCGAATGTAGAAAACCTAAAAACGGAATGCTTAAACGTGCATCGGAGGAGCATAACATTGATTTAAGAAGATCCTTCGTTATAGGGGATAGACTTTATGATATTTTAGCGGGAAAAGCCTCAGGTGCAACAACTATTCTTGTTTTAACTGGTTATGGTAAGGAAGCCTATGAAAAATGTAAGAGTGAAAATCTTGAGCCAGATTTTATTGCACAAAATCTAAAAGAAGCAATTGAAATAGTTAAAAAATTAATAACTCAAGGTGATGGTGGTTTAGAAAATGCTAACAAAAATTTATCTCAATCTGATGGAAAAGATGCTTTGGAAGAATAAAACGAAACGAAACTTATTAATTTTATCTTCTGCACTTATAATTGCGTTTTTTCTTTCAGGATGTGCGAAAGAACCGAATGATGTTGGTTTTGGACTTTTGCCAGAAAATGAACTTTTTAATGTTAGAGTATACGAAGATTCCATTCAAGTTTATGCTGAAAACATTGAGACATTCATATCAAATTCTACTTCAAACATTTTGCTTATCGGAAATTATGATAACATTTCGTGTGGTATATTAATTCGCTTTGATATCCCCGATACGCTGAAGGACATTAAGATGGAATGGGCTCAAATAAGATTATTTAGATCAAAATTTTTCATCGGAGATAGCACTATACCAATTCATTTTACTGCTCACAAAGTTTTATCTAATTATTATGATACGCTCTATGAAGCACGAGCTATAGGTGAATTTAGGGGCATCCCTGATTCCGTTAATTATTTTAAAATAGATACTGGAGTAGTAAGAGAGTGGCTTAATGGGAAAAATTACGGACTTTACTTGAAACCGCAGAATTCCGGTGTGATCAGAGGATTCAACTCACTTGATGAAGTGCTTTTCACCCCTGCACTTGAAATTGTTGTCCCAAAACAGGATAAACTTGATACGATAAGATTTTTCTATGGGAGCGATGGTTATATAGCAAGATTGAATGAAAGGATTGATACGAACTATATTATTTTACAAGCAGGGGTTGGTATAAGAAGCATTTTGAAATTTGGTATTTCGAATCTTCCGAGAAATATAATAATAAATCGTGCTGAAATCGTTCTATATCTGAAAGAGAGAAAGAAATATGGTGGAGGTGTTGATTCACTACTAGCTAGTTATATAACCGATGTTGATTTAGCCAAAAAGTCAATCGGTGGTTTTGAAGGTAATTATCTTGGGTTAAGAAATCAACTTGATACGATTGAATATGTAATTCCCGTCACAACTCCTGTTCAGCGCTGGGTGAATGGTGAGGTGAATAATGGAATTTTAATAAGACCTTTCTCGGAGGTTGATAATTTTGATCGTTTCGTTTTTTATTATAAAACTAAACGACCGAAGTTAAAAGTTTATTACACAACAAAACCTGGGATTTGAGCAAGATGCGATTTAAGTTTTTAATTATTTTTCTTTTTATTTATTCAATCTCAATTGCAAGTGGTTCAATTTATTCAAGATTTGGTATAGGTGTTTTGCGTTTTTCAACCGTTGATAAAACCGCTGGGCTTGGTAGTCTTGGAATTGCCCTTTTCGATCCGATTTACATAAACCGATATAATCCAGCTTTGTGGAGTGAAATCGCAAGGGTGAGAGTTTCCGGAGGTTATCTTTACGAGGGGACATCACTTCAAGATAAGTTTAAAAATACTTTTTTAACAGCTGGAAGTTTCGACGGTGTCTTGTTCGCGATTCCTTTATGGAAAAAACAAGGCTTAACACTTGCAACTGGCGTAATCCCCTTTAGCAAGGTAAATTACAGTATTAAAAAGGATTCCGTTGTTGAAAACAGGTATTTTACACAATGGTATAAAGGTGAGGGTGGCATTTCAAATTTCATTTTCGGATTTTCATTTAGACCATTTGATAAATTAAGCATTGGAATAAGAGGTGAGTATTACTTTGGGACAATAGTTAATTCTTGGGAGTCAAATTTTGGAAGTTCTGAATTTTTCTTTTCAAACATAAGGCGTGAGAGAAATTGGTGGGGATTGGGGTTTACAGCAGGAGTTGCCTATGGTCTTGGGATAGGGAAAAATTCCATAACTGTTGGATTTACATTTTCTTCACCTGTCAATTTGAAAGGCTTGACAACAATTGAATATACAGTTCCTATCGTAGGAAGTTCTAATGTTTCGGAAACTAATGAATTAAATTCAAAATTGCCTTATAGAGTTGGATTTGGGTTAAGCTATTTCATAACCGATAGAATTCAATTTTCCAGTGATGTTTATTACCAAAATTGGAAAAAGTTTCATGTTAATGGGGAACAATTGAAGGAAATAACGGATGCTTTGAGAGTTGGTGGTGGACTTGAGGTCTTACCATCAAGGGAAGTGTTCGCTGGATTTTTTGATAAAACCTCTTATAGATTTGGAATTTTTTATAACAAAACATATCTTAAAATAGATGAGAAGCAAATAGAGGAATTATTTTTTAGCGTTGGCTTTGGTTTTCCTATAAGCTTTGATACAAGATTGAATTTGGCAGTTGAGTATGGTTTCAGAGGAAAAATTGAAATGGTTAGAGACAAAATATTGAGGATTTCAATTGGAGTTAACACTGGCGAAATTTGGTTTGTAAAACAAAAGCTTGAGGATTAATAAAAATGAAAAAAATAGTTTTGCTTTCGCTTCTTGTTTCTGGGCTGGTTTTTGCCCAGGGAACGAGGCAAGATTCAATTGAAGTTTTGAAGAATTGGTCTTTATTCTATGAATATTTCAAGACGGGAGATTATGTGAGCGCGCATCCGTATGGATGGAAAGTTATGGAGATGCAGCCGACGAGGTTTAAAACTCTTTATAAAGCAATGGAGAGGATTTATTTAAAATTCTATGAGGAAGCACCTCAAGATCTAAAGCAAAAGTATGCTGATACGCTTTTGATAATCTATGATAATGCAATAAAGTATCATCCGGAAAATGCGTCAGAGTACTATTTGAGGAAAGGATATGTCCTTGAGAACTATTACACTGGAAGAGATAGCGAAGCGATAGTTGCTTATGAGAAGGGAATTGAATTGGATTTTGAACACACAGAGTTTTATTACATTGATCGTCTCGGTGTGCTTTATATAAAGCATATGGAAGAAAATCCAGATTATAGAGAAAAAGCAATTGAACTATATCGCAGAGTCCTTGATAAAGATCCACAAAATGTGACAGCAAATGATAGATTAAGAACACTTGTTAAGGATATAGCAGAGTTAATTGAACTTAACAAGAAACGACTTGAGGTAGATCCGGAAAACACTGAGCTTATATGGACAATTGCAAATCTTTATATTCGTGCAGAAGACCATAAAAGTGCAATTCCGTATCTTGAAAAACTAACTAAAAAATTTCCAGATAACGAGACATACTGGAATCGCCTCGGTTACTGCTATCAGCGTGTGGGTGAATATAGAAAAGCAATTGAAGCTTATAATCGTTCATTGAAAATAAATCCAGATGCAAAGGAAATTATACTTAACATTTCTGTTTGTTATCGCGAGCTTGATAACTTTGAACAAGCCAGGATTTGGGCAAGAAGAGCTATGGCTAAGGATAAAAATTGGGGAAGACCATATCTTGAAATAGCCCAGATATATGAAGCAACCGTCGCAAAGTGTGTAAGAACAACGAAAGGTGGGGATTGGACAAAAATTGAATTTATAGATAAACTCGTTTATCAACTTGCAGTTGAGTATTATGAGCTTGCTAAGAGAGTTGATCCAAGCGTCGCTAATGAAGCAAATCAAAGAATAAAGAACCTTGAAACTCTCGTTCCAACTCAAGAAGATTATTTCTTCAACAAGAGAAAGATAAAAGATGGTAAGATCCCGATAGCGGGTGGATGTTATGATTGGATAGGAGAAAGTATAACGGTTCCATATAAAATATAATTCATCGTAATTTAAAGAAGTTAACATAATATTTTCGCTTTTCCGCAGGCGTTCGCCTGCGTTTTTATTTTCAAAATAAAACTTTCCCACTATGAAAATAGCAGTTGCAAGTGATCACGCTGGATTTGAATATAAAGAAAAAACAAAAGAATTATTAAAGGAACTCGGATATGAAGTTATAGATTTTGGATGCTTTTCACCTGATTCAAGTGATTATCCAGATTTCGCATATCCTGCCGCGAAAGCAGTTGGAAGTGGTGAGTGCGAAAAAGGTATATTTGTATGTGGAACAGGAATTGGTGTTTCTATAGTTGCAAATAAGGTCAAAGGAGTAAGAGCTGCCAACTGTTGTTCCGTTGAAGAAGCAAAACTCTCAAGGCAACATAATGACGCAAATGTCTTAACATTTGGAGCAAGACTTATATCCTGGGATCTTGCTAAAGAGATTATCAAGGTCTGGCTTGAAACTAAATTTGAAGGCGGGAGGCACGAGCGAAGAGTTGAAAAAATTCATAAATTAACAGGACTTTGAATCTAAATCTGCTATTAAGGTGACTTGGCGCTTTATTTAAAAAGCGAATTTTTGAGATTTGCTAAGGGTTTTGATAAATTTATTCCAAAAGGAATCTCTGTGTGATATGAATTCCTCTGGTAGTGGGGTTTCGTGGATTATTTATTGTAAGGTGTTGGCAATTTTAGGAAAAGTTGTTCCAAATAACTAATCAAATTTGATTAAGGAAGTGATATTGAGAAAAAGAAAGCAAAACTTTAAAATGTTTTTTAAAACACTTGTCAGATGCTTTGCTCTGGTAGCCTTACTTTCTGGAATTTCAGATGCCGATGTTTTCAAAGTTAAAATAAATGATAAAACAGAACTCATACCCGCTTTTCGTGAAGCCAAAACTCTTTATATTTCTTTGCCAGATCTTTTAAATCTTTTAAAGATAGATTTTAAATCTGATACTATAAATAACCTGCTCACATTTAAAATCTCAAATTACACCTTTAAACTTACATCTGAAAATCCGTTTGTCGTTGTGTTTTCAGAAAGCGAAACAAAGGTTTTTCAATTTCCTCTTGAGGTCATTTCTGGTGCAGGAAAAATTTATGTACCTGTCAAGTATTTTTCGGAGATCTTTTCCCGATATTTCCCGCACAGCTTTAAATATGACGAAAAGAGCAATTTGATAATTGTTTCAATGCCAGCATCAGCTGATGTAAAATTATCAAAATTTGATGTCTATGGAGTGAAATTTGATAAGAGAAGCAATGGTTATCTATTGAGAATTTTAACGACGAGAAAAATTGCAGATTACGAAGTATTGCTCGGCAGAGACAATTGGCTTTATATAACAATCGCAAACGCCAGCGTTGAGGTTTCAGAATTGAAAAGATTATCTTTTTCGGAGCTTTTTAGTGATGTTGAAATCATACCCTATTCTCAATCAGTTCAGTTGTCTTTTAAGTTAAAGCCAAAAATAAAACATTATGAAGTTATTCCCAATAAAGATGGAACGGATATTTTGATAGCTCTTTACATAGATGAAAAGACCTCATATCTTGAAGATGTAAAAAGAAAATTTTTACTTGATGTTGTTGTGATTGATCCGGGTCATGGTGGTAAAGATCCTGGAGCAATCGGAGTTTATGGGACTTATGAGAAAGATATAACCCTTGGGGTTGCAAAAAAATTGAAAACACTACTTGAAAATTCTGGTCTGAAAGTTATAATGACAAGAGAAAACGATGAATTTGTTGAGTTATACAAACGCGGTCAAATTGCAAATTCAAATGGTGGGAAGCTTTTCATAAGTTTACATTGTAATTCAATGCCATATAAACCACACAGTGCAAATGGATTTGAAGTTTACATTTTGAGACCTGGTAAAACCGAGGATGCGATCAGGATCGCTGAAAGAGAAAACGCAGTTATAAAACTTGAAGAAAATTATGAAGAAAGATATAAACATCTAACTGATGAAAGTTATATTTTGACCGCTATGGCTCACAATGTTTATGTCAAAAATAGCGAAAGATTTGCTGAAATTCTAAGCATTGAAGCAAAAAGAACACTTGATATAAATGTCAACGGAGTTAATCAGGCTGGGTTTTATGTTCTTGTCGGTGCTTCAATGCCAAGTGTTCTCGTTGAGATGGCTTATTTATCAAATCCTGAAGAGGAAAAATATCTTCGGAGCGAAACAAATCAATGGAAAATTGCAAGAACTATTTTCAATGCTGTTAAGAAATTTAAAGAAGAATATGAATCTTCAATTACGGATTAAATTTTTATTGTTTATTATAATTTTGTCATTTCCAAGTTTTGAGGCATTTTCTAATGTAAAGGAGGCTCTTAAATTCGCTCGCGAAGGAATAAACAGAGCTGTCGAGGTTGCCCCGAAGGTCAAGAAAAGAAAATCTTTTGATAGTAGAAGTTATTATCCTGATGAATCCAAGATTTTTTACAAAGTTTCAATGAAGAGAGATACAACTGGCGAGGTTATAGTAAAATCAACGGGTTTCTCTGAAATTGATGAAGCAACGATAGAAATAAAACTCTCAAAAATTGAAGAACTTGAAGCGCTTGAGAGAACAATCCTCTCGGCTTGGGAAATGGTGAACAGGAAAAATTTTGTAAAATCTGATAAAAAGACAGATAAAATTGAGATAAAAATTCAAAATTACGATGTTAAAATAAATGTAAAGTTTGAAGGTTCGGAACAATCGGACATTAAAATCGCAAAAATAAAAATCGTAGTTGAAAATCCAGAAGAAGAGTTTGAAAAAGGCACAATTCAGGCAATTAGGAGATATAGAGTTTCAGATGGTAGCTTCATTTAAAAACAAAAAATAATAAAAAAATGAACACTGTTGGAGTTGTTGGAGCAGGAAGAATGGGAAGCGGAATTGCTCAAGTTATGGCGCAAGCTGGCTATGATGTGATACTTTTTGACATATCAAATGAAACTTTGCAAAATGCACTTGAAAGGATAAAAAGCCATCTTCGAAAAGCAATTGAGGTCGGAACTATTAAAAAAGAACAATTTCACAGCATTTTAACCCGGATTCACCCTACGACAAAGTTAAAACATTTTATAAGCGCGGACATAGTTTTTGAAGCAGTAATTGAGGATATTGATGTCAAGCGAAAAATTTTTGGAGAACTGGACGATAGATGTCCACCTTCAACCATACTTGCAACGAATACTTCTTCACTGTCTGTCACTAAAATTGCTTCCGCAACGGAGAATCCATACAGAGTAATAGGTACTCATTTTTTCAATCCTCCTTATGTCTTAAAACTTGTAGAAGTCGTTAAAGCACAACATACTTCCGATGAGATAGTTGAAAAGACAGTTGCTTTCTTAAAGGGAATCGGGCATTCACCAATAATTGTGAAAGATTCACCTGGTTTCATAGTTAACAGAATATCAAGACCTCTTTATCTTGAACCGTTGCGCGCTTATGAAATTGGGCTTGCCGGAATAGAGGAAATTGATCAAGCGTTTAAACTTTTCGGTCTTGAACTTGGACCATTTGAAATAATTGATTACGTCGGACTTGATGTGAATTATGTCGTTTCAAAATCAATATACGAGCGATTTAATTATGAAGAAAGGTTTAAACCAGTTGCCTTCCTTGCGCATCTTGTTGAGGCAGGTCTGCTTGGACGAAAAACAAATGCAGGTTTTTATTACTATATTGGAAAAGAAAAGAAGATTCAAGAGTTCTTGAAACGCGAGAAAGTTAATTATAAATTCAGTAAAAAATTTTTAAACCTTGCTGATATAATATGTAAAAAAATTTTAAGCCAAAAAGATGAATTGAATATATCTCAGAAAATCGTGCTTGCCTTGACGATATCAATGATTGTGAATGAAGGATATTATTCGTTGATGGAAAATCTCGCAAAAGTTCAAGATATAAATCTCGCTTTTCGGCTTGTTAAATTCCCAGCCGGTCCATTTGAACTCGCGGAACAGATCGGTTTGAAAAATATCGTTAATTTTTTGAATCTCGCTCGTGAGGAGTTTATGTCAGAAAGATATAAACCAGCTTTGTTACTTGCTAAAGTTTAAAATATTTTAAAATGAAATAGGCGAATAAAAGTTTGTTTAATATGTTAACTGCGTTTCTAATTGATGTTGGTAAGATAGAAATAAAACAAGTTGAAGTTCCAGAACCAGCGGATGGTGAAATTGTAATACAGGTAAAATCAGCTCTTACTTGCGGAACCGATTTGAAAATGTATCTTCGTGGATATCCGAAGTTTAATTTTCCGATGCTCTTCGGTCATGAATGTTCTGGAGTTGTTTATAGAGTTGGTTCAGGAGTGAAAAATTTTAAGGAAGGCGATGAAGTGATGTTCGCAAATTCGGCTTCTTGTGGTGAATGTTATTACTGTAAACGAGGAGATGAAAACTTATGCGTTAGTTTATTTGACAATATCTTTCTCGGCGCATACTCAGAATTTGCTAAAGTTCCAGCAAGGATAGTTCAGAAAAACATGTTTATTAAACCCAAAGAACTTTCATATACTCAATCATCCTTTCTTGAACCAGTTTCCTGTATCATGAATGGAATAAGAAATTTGAATGTGCTTGAGGGAGATACCATTTTGATAATTGGTGATGGAGCTATTGGATTAATGTTTACGCTTGTGATAAAAAAATTATTGAATGTAAATTTGATCGTTGCAGGTAAACATCCACAAAGGCTAGAGATCGCTAAAAAATTCGGTGCAGATAAAATTATAAATTCATCTGAAATTGACTTAATTCAAAGTTTGAATGAAATCACAAATGGTATTGGTGCAAATTCCGTCATTGAATGCACCGGGAAACCCGAGGTTTGGGAAAAAAGCCTTGATCTTGTTGCAAAGGGAGGACAAATAATTTTGTTTGGAGGTTGTCCAGCTGGAACGAAGGTAAAATTTGACGCAACGAGAATTCATTACGATCAGATTACAATAAAAGGGATTTTTCACTTCACATCAAAAGATGTCAGAAAAGCTTACGAATTTCTATATGACAATTCAAATGAACTTCTTCAACTTGTCAGTGGCAGGTATAAGTTAACAGAAATTAATGAAGTGTTTAATAAACTTGTAAACCGCAATGGAATTAAGTACGAAATCGTGCCCTGATGTTTTTGTTCTTTTTTAATAAAAGATATGTTATAGCGATGTTAAGAATGATCAACGAAAATGTATATAAAAAATCTTCCACGGGTATCCTTAAAAACCTATATCCGAGTATCTGACTATCGTTATACCAAACAATAGGCTCGGGGGTAAATGAACCTGTGAGCGTCCCATTGACGATTACAAATGGAACAAGAATGATGAAGTAAGAAATTATAAATTCTCGCATGAATTTAGCAAAATTTGAGCGAAATAATAAAAGCGCTATAAATGTGCTTACTAATGTAAATATTCCAATTACTTTTGTGTATGTTTCAGATTGAATTGAAAAAACAAGCGAGATGAATAATATCAAGCCAAGCGGAAGTAAATATAAATTTGATTTTGGACTCTTTTCAAATTTTCCCCAAATAACCAAATGAGTGAAAATGCAGGCAAATGGTATGCATATGAAGAAAAGATATTCTTCAATTGGTAGGTTGAAAATTTTATATCCCAAAATATATTTTTCATTAAATCCCCATATGCCAAGATTTACAAATATGTGATCCCAAATTATGAATGGCACCATCACAATTATATTGCCAAGTATTATGAATGGAAAAGTTTTGTATAAATTAATTTTTGGATGGAAGCCCGCTATAAATGGGATTATAACCGATAGTAAATCAACCAATAAGTACGCTGTTTTCATGTTTTGTTCTTTCTCTCTTTAAACGCCAATTTGTAATATTTAATTGGAAATAAATACACAAAACCAAAACATTCGGCGTTATCTTTTTCAAGATTTTTATGGTGCTGTTTGTGTGCCCAAGTTACTGCTAAAAAATATGGGTTTTTTACCCTTCTGAAGAGTTTTATTCTTTGATGGGATAAGACATCATGCATTAAAAAATATAGTATCCCATAACCAGTCATTCCAATTCCAATCCCTAAGGTTACCTGATTTTTGCTAATTACCCCAGAGTATATAAAAGCTATGCTAACTAAGGCAAAGAATAAAACAAAAAGGTCGTTTTTTTCTAGTCCTTTCTTTGGGTATTTTTGATGATGATCTCGGTGCAAAACCCACAAGAAGCCGTGCATCACATATTTGTGTATCATCCAAACTATTGGCTCCATCAAAATAAGGGTTGCAAATGATATTATGAGTGTTTGCGTCATAGCTTCTTTAGTTAAATTTATTTTTTATGAATTCCAAAAGATAACTCTTGAATTTTGCTATTGATTTATCCACATCAAAAAGATCGGATATCTTCGTTAGCGTTCCACTTCGTCTTATAGCTATCCACTTTTCAAGCATATCCACGATGTATTTCTCATTTTTGTAGATCTCACCAAGACCAGATTTTTGAATTTGATATGAAAACCAATATTGCTCAATATGGGTTGGGATCATTATTGACGGAACACCACTTCTTAAAAAAGAATAAACAGTTCCGTTGCCACCGTGACATATGACAGCATCTGTTGCGTTAGATATTTTACCTATGTTTACATATCTAAATTTTTGAGCTTTGTCTATGTTTAGACGGCAGGCTAAATCACCGAGTAAAATAACATTAAATTTCTCACTTAAATTTAATTTTTCGAGGAATAAAAATTTTCTCAAATCCCCGCTACTTCCAAGTGTTATAACAATGTTTGGTTTGTTCTCACTAAAAGTAGGGAGTTCCTCATCGCTTTGAACATTAATATCATAATAAACAGGACCAATGACTTTAACTTTGTGATTTTCTTCTATTGGGAAAATTTCACTCGGATCTAAAAGAAATACCATTTCTCCCTCATACTCTTCAAAAAGATGCTCTTTGGTTGTCAATTTAAGCTCTTTTCTTACGGTTTTAAAAGGCAAGTGAAACTTTTTCAAAAAGATGTTTTCCCCCATTGAAAGCGTAAAATTTCTTTTTTCTTCTGGAATTAATTTAAATAGTATTTTAAGAAAGGCTCTGAGTGCGAAATTTAAATAAGATAAATCCGTGTGTCTTTCGTTAAAGTATTGCGTCATATATGTATTGACGAGGGATATATGCGGTATATCAAGGTATTCACAAGCTAATGAAGCGAAAATATTTGAATCGGAAATTACTATGTCCGGTTTGATTTTTTCCAAATTTTTTATCAAGTCAGAAAAATTAGTCTTTATGTTTTCTTCATTTATCCACGAGAAGTCAAATTGTTTGATTTTTTTCAACAAATCGGATTCATCGTTTGAGTTAAGATAATATGTGAAATCATGCCTTTCGACAAATTTAGCGTAACTTGGACTTATAAGAAAAATTACTTCTAATTCATTCCCTAAAGATTTTGCCAGTGTTACGCATCTTCCAACATGAGATAGCAGGTTAAATGGTATGAAAAGTAATCGTCTCACATTTTAAAAATTTTATTTTTAACAATAGTTATTAAAGCGATGGCAAGTTTTTTTAGATTTGAAATTCTTATTCTTTTCGTTTTAAATACTTCGATTGGTGTCTTTTTAATTTTGTTCAGTAGAGCTTTATAATAAAGATATGCAACGAAGACACCTAATTTAGCGCTTGGTGGTAATCTTTTGATTCCTTTTAGTGAAAAGTCAAATTCGTTTTTAATATCATCTATTATCATTTGCATCTGGCTTTGTGAGATATTTTTTAAATCCAGATTATTGAAATACCTCCTGTTTAAAACGATGTTGTCGTATCTCAAATCTCGTAAAAAATTTACCTTTTGAAAGGCTGAACCAAGTTTGATAGCATAATCTTTAAGTTCTTCGTAAAGTTTTTTATTTCCGTTTGTAAAGACAGCCAAGCACATAAGCCCAACTGCCTCTGCTGATCCGTAAATATATTGTTTTAGTTCCATCTCGTTATATTCGTTCAAGTAGATATCCATCTCCATGCTTCTGAAAAATGCGTGCTCCAAGATCTTTGTTTATTTTGTACCTACTTACTGTTGCTTGAAAACTATGCAATATTCGATTCAAACTAAATCCGTCTGAAATCGCTTGATATGTTTGCTTTTTCATTAGGAGTTTAACTTTATCTTTATCATGAAAAGTGTCAACTATTTCATCGGCCCAACCTGACGAATCCGTAAATTGAGTATATGTCTTGTCTTATTTGTTTATTTAACAAATATATCCCTATTGAAAATGAAGTGCTATACAAGTTAGTAATTGTCTTGCTACACCTGTTGCAAAATCTATCGTAAATTTTCCTATAATTCATATTTGGCCTTTATTTTTTATGAAATCAGAAACAATAGTTCCAGAAATTATGACTGGTGGGACTCCGGGTCCTGGGACTGTTAAATGTCCAGCATAAAATAAATTTTTAAGTTTCCTGTTTCTTATTTTTGGTTTCAAGATAGCGGTTTGTAAAAGTGTGTTTGCTAATCCGTAGCAGTTTCCTTTGTAAGCGTTATAATCTCTTATAAAATCGCTTGGTCCATAAGAGATTACAAATTCAATGAAATTTTTTATTTTTTCGCCAGTTAATTTCTCAAACTTTTCTATTGCATAATTAAGATACTTCGCTTTAATCTCTTCATTTTCGTAAAGTCCTGATGGAACAGGTATGAAAATATACAAACACTCTTTACCTGGAGGCGCTAATTCTGGTTCGGTAATTGACGGTATATTTACATAGATTTGCGGTTTTTGTGGGAAAGCTTTTTCTTTGTAAATACTATCTATGTGTGCTTCAAATTTTTCGTCAAAAAATAAAACATGATGTGGAAGCTTTGATAATTTTTTGCTTAATCCGATATAAAATAAAATTGCAGATGGAGTAAGCTTTCTGCGCTCCCAATATCGCTCGGAATAATTTCTATATTCTGGGGGCAATAACTTTTCAGAGTGATAATAATCTGATGTCGCTATTATTACATCAGCTTTAATTTTTTCTCCTTTTACCATCACACCTTTTGCTTTGCCATTATCTACTATTATTTTTTCAATCGGCGTATTGAAATAAAACTCAACCCCGTTTGAGAGAGCGAGATTATACATTGCATCAACAACTTTTTTAAAACCGCCGATCGGATACCAGGTTCCCAATTTTATATCCGCGTAGTTCATTATTGAATATAAAGCTGGCAGATCATATGGATTGCCACCAAGAAAAATAAGAGGAAAACGAAGAATGCTTATGATTTTTTCGTTTTTGAAATTATTACGAATATATTTACCAAATCTTTGGAAAAGGTTGAGTTTTGCAGCATTTGCTATGAATTCAAGATTTAGATATTCCGATAGTTTTAAATTTGGATAGTAAATAAATTTTGAAGTGCTTAATTGATACTTTTCTTCTGATTCATTTATGAATTCAACTAATCTCTGACTTGAGCCAGGTTCTAATTTTTCAAATAATTGAATTATTCCCTCAAATTCAGCAGGCAGATCTATATAATCATTTTCAGCGAAGTAAACTCTATAAGATGGATTTAATCTAATTAATTTATAAAAATCGGATGTCGTTTTTCCGAACCTATTGAAAAATCTTTCAAACACATCGGGCATCCAATACCAAGTTGGTCCCATATCAAAATTAAATCCATTGAGACTAAAATATCTTGATCTGCCTCCTGGTATAGAGTTTTTTTCAAAAACTTTCACTTTATATCCAGCGCTAGCTAAAATAGCTGAAGAGGCAAGTCCGGAGAAGCCTGAACCAATAACTATTACATCCATGGCGCAATAAACGAAAACAAATTTTGTTTAACTAAATATAAGATTTTGTTAAACAAAATACAAACCAAATACGGCAAGATTGTTAAAGAGAGTTTTATTTAAGGTTGGAAATAAAATTTTTAAAATCGGGAATGTCCGCGAAGATATGTAGTTTCGAAAATTTCTCTAATTTTAAATTTTTTGCTTGTTTCCCTATAACTATTATTGATTTTTGAGTTGAATTAATTAAACTTTTTATTTTCTTTTTGAGCAAGTGTTGCTCTATTGGTGAAACAAAGGAGGTTAAAATATAATCTATTTCCGGTATTTTTTGAGATATTAGAATTACATCCTGAAGTGGGGTTGCTTGACCAAGGTATATTACCTTATGCCCATGTGATTTTATTATAAATCTTGCAAATAGCAAACCAATTTCATGAAGTTCATCTTCACATAAAAACAGCAAGAACGTTTTAGGGTTGTTGTTAGTGATGTTTTCTTTTTCAAGTTTTATAATTTTGTCCCGTATTATGTTTGAAAATAAGTGTTCTTGTCCGGCACATATTGTTTCCGATTGCCAAAACAAACCAATTTTTTCAAGCACTGGTATAAGAACTTTTTCAAATGTAGTTTCAAAACCGTAGCTGTTTATTGTTTCATCAATTATTCTGTTAAATTCGCTGATGTTTAATTCAATTATGTTTGATATAATTTTTATTTTGATGGTTTCTAAATTTTTTTGTGCGTTATATAGATCTTCTTTTGCTATCTCATCTATTATTTTTTGCATCAATTGTTTTCTTGATAGCTGTGCTATTTTAGAAATTTTTAGACCTTGATGATAAAGTATCGCTATGCTTAAAAATTTTCTGAAATCATTGATGTTATAATGTCTGATGTTTCTTTTCCCACGCCTTGGATTGAGTAGTTTATATCTCTTTTCCCATATCCTTATGGTGTGGGACTTTATACCGGTTGCTATCTCAAGATCATTAATTGAAAACTCGTTTTTTATAAGCATATGCAAATCAGCAGTAAATTTTAAACTCTATTATTAATTTATGAAAAAATTAAAAACTATTTTCCACATTCAATCTCACAATCTCAAATTTATTTTGAATTCGGGTATTGCAAGATAGGATAGTGGGAAAATGAGATGCTTTGGAAAAGATGATATTGTTTGCATCTTATAAACTGATAAGTGGGCTCTTGTTATTAGGTTTCGGCAAATTCTTTATCGGTTTAATTTTTGAATAATTCCAATAAGTTTTTCTGAATATTCTTCAAGAATCAACCTGAACCAAGGTGTGTATAAGTGGGGATTTCGTTTTACATCGGAAAACAGAAAATTAAGTTTTTCATATTTAACATTTGCAACTTCAACAGGATCGGGTTTTATTTCTCCATCGTAAAATCCGTAAAAAAGTGTATTATACTCATGTTCAATTAAATCGCCGACATTTAGCTTATAGATTATTGTTCCAAGCTTATTGATTTTACATTTGATCCCGAGTTCTTCTGTTAACCTTCTTGTGGCGGCGGTTTTAAAACTTTCACCCGGTCTTGGATGTCCACAACATGTATTGCTCCAGAGAAGAGGGGAATGATATTTGTTTTCTGCTCGTTGTTGTAAAATCAAGTTGCCATTTTTATCAAAGACGAAAATTGAAAAAGCACGATGAAGTATTCCTTCTTTATGTGCTTTTAATTTTTCCATTATTCCAAGGTTACGATTAAATTTATCAACCACAACAACATATTCTTTTCTCATCTTATTGTTATCTTTGTTATAAATTTTGAATGCGGATTTTTCATTGCTAAATTATTTAAAATTAAAATTTTAACAAAATTTCTACCGCTAAATGAAAGTTGCAAAGTTATATGATTTCGGCGATATAAGAATAGAAGATGTTCCTATACCTGAAATCGGGGAAGAGGAGATGTTAATTAAAGTAAAAGCCTGTGGAATTTGTTCTGGTGATGTAATGAAATGGTATATAAAAAGAAAAGCCCCGCTCGTGATCGGACATGAGTTCTCGGGCGTTGTTGTTGAAGTTGGAAAGAGAGTTTTAAATTTTAAGCCCGGCGATAGGGTTTTCGTTCATCATCATGCACCATGCATGAACTGTAGATATTGTAAAAGGGGGAATTATGTGATGTGTGATGTTTGGAGAAACTCTAAAATAATCCCTGGTGGAGTGTCTGAGTTTGTCAAAGTTCCTGATGTTAATCTAAGAAATGATACTTTGAAATTACCTGATGATGTTTCTTTTGAGGATGGAGCGCTTGTTGAGCCTGTGGCATGTTCTGTTAAGGCGTTCAAAAGAGCAGGGTTAAAAATTGGAGATTATGTTGCGGTTCTTGGGCTTGGATTTATGGGACAGGTAAATGTTAAACTTGCAAAGTTTTATGGTGCTGAAATTGTAATAGGGATAGATAAAGTTAAATATCGGATTGAGAAAGCTATTGAGAACGGTGCAGATTATGTATTTGACTTTACTTCTGAAAATGTGAAGGAGAAAGTTTTTGAGATCACAAACGGATATGGGGCAGATATCGTTATAGTTGGACCTGGAACAGTTGAAGCAATTTATTCAGGGCTTGAGCTTGTTGCAAGAGGTGGAAAACTTGTTTTATTTACACCGACTCCCGAGGATGCGAAAATTGAAATAAAGCCACATGATATTTATTTTAATGAAATTTCAATCATTCCAAGTTACTCTGCTGGTCCAGATGATACGATTGAGGCTTTAAATTTAATTAGCAAAGGAGTTATAAAATCAGAAAACTTTGTAACTCATAGATTTAGTATAGAGAAAACGTTGGATGCCTTTCTACTAACCGCAAGCGCTGGGGAATCTTTAAAGTGTATGATTGTTTTTGATTAAAATTTTATATTTATGTTTTCAGTAGTCCATCTTGCCCTAACTTTTACGGTGTCTTGATAAATTGTGAATTTTTCAGGAGATAGAAACGGAAAAGCTTTTCCGTAGTCATATTTGCCATTTCCATTTGAATCAATAAATGCCTCAATTAGATATTTCCCTTGTGGGATCTGATCAATTGTAAATTTTGAGTTACATCTCGCTTTTACGGTAAAATTCTTTTTCTTTGAGGTTTCCGTTGCAATGATTATAACTTGTGAAACAGTATCTTCACAAATTATGCTTCCTTCTATTCCGCCGAAGGTTAATGGATCAACTGTTCTAAAAACTACTTTTAGCGTATCTCTTTGAAAATTGTTTGTAATATCGCTAAGATTTGAAATAGTGAGTATATAAAGATTGTTAGGGTTCAATTGAGTTTCAGGATAGATCGTGAGTTTGTTTAAATTTTGTTCTATTTTAATTTTAGTTTCTTTTCCTGTTGAGTCAATAAGCTTAACTTCGGGCGTTTTGTTTATAATGTCGTCAAAGAATAGTTTTATTTCGGGTCTAAGAGTTACATCATTTTCGTCTTGTGATGGTGATGAGAAAATCAAAGATGGTGGAGTCGTATCTGGATTGAAGTTATTTGAGATTTCAAAAGTAAGTGGGCTAATTTCATTCCCTGAGAGATCTTTGATTCCTGATATGGAAATATTGTATTTGTTTGTTGTGTCAATTTGCTCTTGTAAAATTAAGATCAATTTTGTGCTATCAGGGTAAATTTGTGGTATTAGTGAAATAGTTTCTTGATCGTTTTTTAAAAGCTTTATTGACGCTTTTTCTGGGTTAATTTTTTCCGAAAATTTCAAAAGTATGTGGAGATTATCAATTGCATTTAACGATGAAACAAATGGTCGGCTTGTGTCTTCAATCGTTGTTTTAAAAACTATGTTTGAAGCGACAGGCTTTCGCTTATTGATTTCAATATCTTCCCAGAAAAGACCGTATTCATCTTCGCTTGGATCATAGAGTAGATTTTTTACTTTATCATTTATTGCAAATAATCTATATTTCCCGAATTTTATAAATTGAAATTTGAAAGTCCCATCTTTCCCGGCTTGAGTTACATAATCTGGCTTTGTGCGAATAGGCGTAAGTGTATCTGGATTTATTTTGTCAATTTGATAGGCAAAAACCATAAAGTTTTCCTTCTGCGTGAAGATTTTGCCCTCAATTGATCCCGAATCAATTTCCGAACCAGTTGAAAACGCAAGCGTGAATGATTCTTGCATTTTATTTCCAGCGTTTAAGTCTCTAATCTCGGTGCCGAAGGTTACAACATAGGTCGTGTTATTTTTGAGTTTTTCTGGAAAATTGATTCTTAATTTTCTTCCGGACCATTTATATTGAACTTCGCCGGTGATGTAAGGGGATATGTAAATTGCTTCTTGAACGGATCGTTTGTCAACATATTCGTTAAATTCAACTTCAATATAATTGTCTTTAAAATTAATAGCGCCATTTCGTGGGTAAGTTTTAATTATTTTAGGAGGCTCTGTATCTGGTGGACCACCAGAAGGTGGAATTTGGACAGCACATCCAAATAGAAACAAGGCGAAAAGTAATTGGAAAATGTTTCTCATTTTAAGTTAATTTGGGCTTTGGTTGGGTTTTTTGAAAAATTTAAAAAATCTTTTTAAGATAGAAAAAACGATAAATCAGCTGTTGGTGTAATGAAAATTCAATTACTATATTTTTCAGGCTGTCCGAATCTTGAATACGCACGGAAGAATTTATTTGAAGCTGTGGAAAAGACAAGGATAAAACATTACCATATTGAGGAAATTGAAGTAAGAACGGAAGAGGAAGCTTTAAGATATAAATTTCCTGGTTCACCGACGATAAGAATAAATGGTGTAGATGTTGATCCATCTTATATTGATAACGGGAAATATGGATTAGTGTGCCGGATGTATAAGATTGGTGATAGGTTTTATGGTGCACCAACTGTTGATATGATAAAGGAAGCGATTGAGGACGCTAAATTTTATGAGGGAATAAAAGAAGTTGGTGGATGTTGTTAAAATTTTTTGAAATTAAGCGATATTAATTTGAAATTGGCGGAAGACGGAAAATTTGAAACATACGGGAAGGTTCAATCAATTACCGAATTTTACGATGAGCTTTCGGAAGATTATGAAGATATGATTGAATTTTCGGCAAAGATGGAAAGCGAGATTGGGGTTTTCTCGGCGATTGTTGAGGAATATAAAATTAAAAAATGCCTTGACGCAGGATGTGGAGTAGGACTTCATTCAATAATTCTTTCAAAGCTTGGAGTTGAGGTCGTCGGGATAGATGTTTCAACCTCAATGATTGAAAAAGCCAAATCTTTTGGTCAAATGTTTGGTGTGTCGTCAAAGTTTGAGGTTCTTGACTTTTCTAAGATAAAAGATAAATACAGGGAGAATTTTGATCTTGTTTTGTGTCTTGGTAATACTTTGCCACATCTTCTAAATGAGAGGGATTTGCTTGTTGCCTTGCGCAATTTTTACAACGCTTTAAAAGATGATGGGGTTTTAATACTTCAAATTTTGAACTATGACAAGATCATGGAAACCGAGGAAAGGATAATAAATGTTCGTGAAACGCCGAGGAAAATTTTTGTGAGGTTTTATGATTTTGAGCCAATCATAATTGGTTCTCCGAGTTTAAAGGTCTTTGAAATAAGGAAAGATTTTTTGAAGTTTAATGTTTTGATAATTGACAAAACCAAGAACTATTCATATAAGCTCTTGACCACGAGAATAAGACCTATTAAGAGCGAAGATCTACATAAGAAACTTAACATGGTTGGGTTTAAGGAAGTTGAAGTTTTTAGTAATCTTTTAAAGGAAAGGTTTAATCCGAAGGAATCAAGAAATGTTGTTGCTATTGCGAGAAAAATTTAAAAAAATCAGGTAAACAATGCTGATATTTCCAAAAGAGCATGGTTCTTGGGCTATTTTGCTTATCCCGTTTATAATAGGTGCGAAATTGGGTGGTGGATTCGATATAAAGTCAATTATTTTTCTTGTCTCGGTTCTTTCTATTTTTCTTTCTTATCAACCAGCGTTAATGCTTGCTAAATCAAGATTGAAAATTTCATCCGAAAATGTTAAGGATGCTATTAGTTCATTTTTGCTTTTTGTACCTTTTGCTGTGATACCGTCGCTTATTTTGATTTTTTATTTCAATCTTTATGGTTTGCTTATCTTTGGCGTGATTGGTATAGTTGCTTTTTTGATTCAACTATATCTTGCTAAATTAAATCTTGACAAAACATATGGGGGTCAGATCTTCTCAATCGCTGTTCTTGTTTTAACAGCACCTTCAGCTTACTATGTTGGTGTTGGTCAGTTTGAGCCCTTAATGCTTCAAATTTACTTTTTATGTTTAATGTTTTTTGGAAGCGGAATTGTTTATGTTAGAACGAAAATATCTGCACTTGCAACGAAGAAGGAAAAATTTACATTTAGTGAGAAAATTTTCATAGGGAGATATAATCTTGTCTATCATTTTGCGATTTTGTTCCTTATTGCTGTGCTTTTCGTTCGTGGTTCAATAGGTTGGTTAACCTTTGCCGGATTTCTACCGGTGATAATCCATTCGCTCATAGGAATGTTCTTGCTTGAGCGTAAGGTGGTTTTCAAACGGCTTGGATGGATTGAGACAATTTATTCAATTTTATTTGCCATTATGGTGATCATTGAGTTTGGGAAAAATTTGCCAAGATAATTTTTTGTAGCAATCATTACAAAAGTAAGATGATTTTATATCAACTTCTTCGACTGAAGTTGAGGGATGCATAACGCATAAATAGTTTTCGCAATGTAAAAGTCCAAAGTTGTGTCCAAGTTCGTGCACTGCTTCTTTTAAAAGTCGCTCTTCCGTTAACTTTTTATTTTCCTGGAAGCCGTATGCAATTTCATTTAATCTAAAAGTTGAGACTACTGAGATTTTTCCTCCAAGTTGTGCTTCACCAAATACATAAGTTAAGACAGGGATAAATAGGTCAACCGAAATAACACCTAAAACTTTTCCATAGAAGTTGTTAAATTTTTCCGACAAGATTGAGATTATCTTTGTTGAATTGAATTGGTATCGCGAGTTATCATAAGCAGAAGAGAGATTCAAGTGATTTGTATTATCAAGGATAACATCACATTTGAAAATCTCTCTGATTGGTGTTACAAGTGTAAGCACGAGTGAAAAATCAACTGGATATATTGGAACGATAAGAATTTTGTTTGATTTAGGCAAAGTCATTGATTTTCAGATATTTCTGTCTCTTCTCAGATTGTATTTTTCAATTTTGTTATAAAGCGTGACTCTATCTATACCAAGTATTTTTGCAGCTTGTGTTATGTTCCAATTTGTTTTGTTTAAAATTTTAAGTATATGTGCTTTTTCAACTGCATCAAGCGTTTCATTTTCAGGTTGTTCTTCTTCAATTGGATGAATAGGTAGGTCCTGAGGAAGAATTGCAGGAGGTTTTGCGAGAACCATTGCTCTTTCAATTGCATTTTTAAGTTCTCTTACATTTCCTGGCCAGTCGTATCTTATCAACATATCCATTGCTTCAGGTGAAATTTCTGTTATCGGTTTATGCATTATCGTGGCATATTTTTTTAAATAGTAATTTGCTATCAATGGTATATCGGATCTTCTTTCTCTTAGGGGAGGAATGAAAATTGTAAATACATTAAGTCGGTAGTATAGATCTTCTCTAAATTTTCCTTCTTTTACCGCTTGTTCAAGGTTACAATTTGTTGCGCAAATAACTCTGAAATCACTTGTTATTGTTTCATTGCCTCCAATTCTTGTGAATTGTTTTGTTTCAAGAACTCGCAAGAGTTGAATTTGCATTTTTAAGCTTATTGTTCCGACCTCGTCTAAGAAAATCGTCCCGCCATCTGCTATTTCAAACTTTCCTTTTCTTCTGTAGAGTGCATCTGTAAAGGCGCCTTTTTCATGTCCGAAAAGTTCGCTTTCAAGTAATGTGTCTGGGACGGCACCGCAATTTACTGAGACGAATGGGAAATATCTTCTTGGGCTGTGTGCGTGAATTAGTCGTGCGACAAGTTCTTTCCCGGTTCCACTTTCTCCTCTTATCATTACCGTTGTATTTGTTGGAGCGACAGTTTTTGCAAGCTCAATTACTTTTTTGATTTGAGGACTTTCTCCGACAAGTTCCTCACCCATGATAAGTTCTGAAACATGTTCGCGCAGTTTTATATGCTCATCTGTTAATTTTTTATGTTTGAGCACATTCTTGACAAGATGCGAGAGATAATCTGGGTCAATTGGCTTTGTAATGTAGTCATAGGCACCTTCTTTGAGTGCTTGAACTGCTGTGTCAACCGAAGCAAACGCGGTAATTATAATGATTATTGCATTGGGATCGATTTCTTTTATTTTCTTTTGAAGTTCAAGTCCGTTCATTCCGGGCATTTTAATGTCAATGAAAATTATATCCCAAGGTCCTTCGTTCATCATTTTTAATGCTTGAGCTGCATTTTCCGCTGTTCCAACTTTATAACCGTCTTGCATAAACCATTTGGATAGGGAATCTCTAACTATAAATTCATCGTCAACGATTAAAATACTGAATTTCTGTGTCATGGCTTAAGTTTAGCTTTTTTGGTAATGTAATTGTAAATGTTGTTCCATAATTCACTTTTGATTCAACAGTTATTTTCCCGCCGTGTCTTTCAACTATTCCATATACGACCGCAAGTCCAAGTCCCGTTCCTTTACCTTCTCTTTTCGTTGTGAAAAATGGTTCAAATATATGTGGTAAAATTTCATCAGGTATTCCAATGCCAGTATCAATTATCTTGATTTGGATTTCATTATCGTTAATTTCTTTAACTTTGATCCCAAGAGTTCCACCGTTTGGCATCGCTTCAATTGAGTTTATCTCCATTGCGAGAAGCATTTGTTCAATTTGTTGGGAGTCACAGAAAATGAAAAGCGGGTTTTCAGGGAGATCAAGTTCAAGTTTTATGTTGTTCACTTGCAAATGGTGAGATATTAAAGCTATGCTTCTTTTTACTATTTGACAAATATCTTCGTCTTTAAATTCGCCTACTTTTTGTTTTGAGAACAAAAGTAGATTTTTGACTATGTTACCGCATCTTGCTGTTTCATCAATTATTATTGAAAGTTCATTCAAAATTTCTTCTTTTTCGTTTTCGCTGATTTTACCATTTTCAAGTTTTCTTTTTAAAAGTTTTGCATATGTGAGGATTCCTTCAAGTGGGTTGTTGAGTTCATGTGCAACCGTTGCAGAAAGTTTTCCAAGGGAAGCCATTTTCTCAATTTGTAGCATATATGCGTGAGCTCTTTGAAGTTCTGCGGTTTTTTCATTTACTTTTTGCTCAAGAGTTTTAGTCCAGCTTAAAAGTTCTTCATGGGCTTGTTTGAGTTTTTGGGTCATTTCATTGAAGGATTTCGCAAGCAGACCGATCTCATCGTTGGAATTAAGGTCAAGTTTAAAATCAAGATTTCCGTTCATTATCTCGGTCGTTCCATATGTTAATTTTTTCAATGGAACATTCACAAATTTCCAGATGAAGATGAGCACAAAAATTGAAATTATGAAAAACATTATGATTCCGCTTGTATATTGAAACTGTGCTAATTGTTTCGTATTTCTGTGAATGTCCTTAAGCGAAATCATCACATCAAAAACACCAAGAATTGTTTGTTCCTTTTTATGTGCATGACAGCTGGCGTTATAACATGACTCTTCATTTTTTATCGGATTTATCGCTCCAAGTATTTTATGTCCGTCTGGGGCATTAAAGATCCGAGTCAATTGAGATGCTTCAGCCGGGATAGTTATTTTGCCATTATAGTGGCAGATATTACAAGCTTCACTTTCAACGGATATAACTTTACCGACTTCGTCAGGTATGGTTGAAAATGTTATTTCACCTCGTTTATTATATATTCTTATTACTTCAATTCCAGGTTGTCGTCCAAGCATTTTTATTATTTGGTAAATATCTTCCCTGTGATTGCGTAACATACTATAGTGTGTGGAACGCTTTATCAGATCGCTCATTTTTATAGCGTATTCCTTTGATATTTCTAAATATTGTCTTGTTTGCCATTCTATAATCAAAGTTGAGAAAACGATAGTAATTCCCAGAACGAGAAAAAAGATAAGTATAAAAAGCTTGAATGCGAGGCTTTTGAAAATTTTCATTATAGTTTAAGCCAATTATTTATTTTCGTTTCATTTTAAGTCAAAATCCGTGCCAATTCGGAATCTTTTTCTTTTTAATTAGATTTTTCAAATGTTCGTATTGAATTAGATTTTCTTTTCATTTTTGCCCCATAAGATGTTCAAAAAATAGACAAGATTAGCAAATCTTAAATACTTTACTTATGATGGAAAAATACCGTTTTGCCCCGAGCAGATCTTTAATTGTTTCAATAACTCTGCCTCCATCTTGAAGCGTTGGGATTGAAACTTGGTCAAAAGATTCAGTGATCGTTGAGAGAATTTCACTCTTAAATTCTTTAATTTTGGTATTATAATACTCTAAAAATTCCGAATGCGTGAAAAGTCCGACGATTTGTTCAGTCGTTTTTATTTTGAAAAGCCATCCAGTATTGTATGGGTCTTTATTTACGGTATCGGGGTGTTCTATCAAAGTTTTATTTATTTCAAAAAGCTCGCCTCGGATAGGCGAGCGAATTCTTAAAATCCCATCTCTATATATTGCCCACGCACAAGGGGTATTTTGCTTAACCGATGATGGGGGTTCAAGGAATATGAACTCAATTATTGGGGCAAAAAGATAAATAATTGAAGAGCTAAGCCCAACGGTTATTAAATTTAGCTCTTGCTTTATCCATGTATGTGAGTTCGTGTAAAATCTATCATCAGGAAACTCAATTTTGGAAAGAATCTCCATAAATCGCAAAGCGACATCAATCGCCGTTATTTGATTTATATTCTTCCCGTTGGGCATAGCTAAATTTAATTTTGCTCTTTAAAAACCTCTTTTATTGAAATAACTTCAAAACCTTCTGTTAATAATTTCCGTTTCTCGCCAGCTTCGGGTGGAAATATGGGCAGATGTTTCGCTATAAATCTGAACAAAGCAAATCCAAGTGCAACCATGAAAAGGGTCACTGTTATTTCGGTCCACTTTGGGAAATAACTAGCTTGTGTGTAATTTTCGAGTGCTGTAATGCTCACATTTAATCTATTGAGAATAAAACCGAGAACTGTGATAAGCTGTGCGATAAATAATCCCTTTTTACTGTTTCTTATACTTGAATTTGCAAGAAGTATTATTGGCAAGATTATACCAAACGAAAACTCAATCCAAAACATTATCGCTTCATAGTTCAATGTGAAAATATAATTGAAGAGTTTATAATTTATTATATCTTGGACTTTTAAAACAAGATAAACCATCAGTGCAACAGCAGTGACCTTTGCCAGTTTTGAGAGTATATGAATTTCTATTTCTCTTTTAAAAGCCCTGGAACTTAAATAAGATTCAATTGTGACCATTGCAGGGCCAACAGCAACTGCTGAAAGGAAGAATAGGTATGGCAAGTTGCTTGAGTACCAGATTGGGTAAAGTTTTTCTGGAACGATTAAATATAATGAGCCCAAGGAAGATTGATGAAGTGTTGATAATATAACACCTGCGACGACAAGAGGAATTGTTAAACTTTTTATTATCTTTTGCGGTTTTTCAAGTTTGAATTTCTGAAAAACGAACGGACTAAATTCAAGTGCAAGTACAGTTGTATAAAGCATAACGCACCATGCTACTTCAAACATAACTGATTCTGGGTTCCACATTATTATGGGGTGCCATATGTTCCAAGGTTTTCCGAGATCAAATAGGAGAGCAACGATAACAAGAAGATAGCCGAGAAATGCTGTTAAAATTGCTGATGGAAGAATTGATTTATATTCCTCAAGATTGAAAATATAAACTGCAGCAGCTATGACGAATCCACCCGCTGCAAGTCCGACACCACAAAGAACATCAAATCCAATCCATAATCCCCATGGGAATTCGTCGCTTAAATTTGTAACAGCCCCGAGTCCTTTTGTAAAACGAAGTATAGTTGAATAAATACCGAGTGCGACTATTACCCAGAAAACCGAGCTCCAAAATGTGATTTTGGGGATTTTTATTTTCATTTTTCATTCTCCTTTTTGTTATTCTCTTCCATTTCTTTAAGCTTTTTTTGTAGTCTTTGAACTTCGTCTCTGCGTTTTGTTATCCACCAAATCCCAAATAATAAAGTGCCACCCCAGAAAATGTAGCCTGGAATTTTTGACATAATTTGTTCTGTAAATAAAGAAAGAGGAACTTCTGGAAAATTAGCTTTGAAGCCGAATTTTTGCATGGGTCTATCGGATAAGTAAATCACTGAAGTTCCTCCAACTTCTTTTATTCCGAAAATATGAGGATAATATGTTTCAGGATTTTCATTAATTCTTCTTCTTGCTTCTTCAATTAGCTCATCTCTTTTCCCGAAAGTTCTTGCTTCGGCTGGGCAAGCTTCAACGCAAGCTGGTACATCACCAGCCTTTATCCTTTCATAACACATATCGCACTTTGTGACTTTTGGATTTAACTTGTTCCACTGATACTTTGGTATATCAAATGGACAAGCTTGCATACAATATCTGCAACCAAGGCACTTTGATGGGTCGTATATAACTGGACCAAGGCTGGTTTTTTGAAATGCTCCAACTGGACAAGCAGAAGCACAGGTTGGTTTTTCACAATGCATGCAAAGTCGTGATACATAAACCCCATTATAATCTATAACAGCGGTGTTTTGAATTGATGAAAGTTTATGATCTTCTGTGATGGGGTTACCCCATCGTTTAGCGCATGCTTCCTCACAGGCATAACAGCCTATGCATCTGGTTATGTCAATTAAAATTCCATATTTCATTTTTAAACCAGATTTAATTTTTAAATGCGTTGAATAAATTCTTTTTCAAATTTTTCCCAAGTTTTTTCATCGACATTTTGGAGAACTCCTTTTATCACAAGTCCGCCGTCTACAAGTGTTGGCTCTGGTGAAAACTTTGGTGCCTCTATGCTTATAAATTCTCTAAATCTTTTTATCTCGTTTCTCAACCATTGTGATGCTTCATTTCCAATTAGAAGATTTTTTAGTTCTGATGATATATCTTCGGGTTCAACCATAACAATCCAGCCGTTGAAATAGGGATCGTTTAAAATTGTTTCTGGAGATTTGAGTACAGATGAGTTAATTTCTGTTATTTTTCCGTTAATTGGAGAAATAAATGTAAGTGTTCGCTCCCCTTGTTTAATTTTAAAGATGGGGGAGCCTTTTTTGACCTTTTCTCCTACTGGTAGAACTTCAATAGCATCAATTTTTCCTGTCACTTTTGAAATTAAATCATCAACCCCGATATAAACTTTCCCGGAAAATAAAAGCTCAAGCCATGTATGAGCTTTGCTGAAGAAATAGCCACGGGGTAGAACAAAACTTTCAGGACTTAACATAACTTGTGGCTGATAAATCTCACGCTTTTTATGTGCTCTCTGGATTAGAAAGTCAATTGCTATGCAAGCTAGAATTGTTGCTATTACGAAAAGAGCTACCATGATATGTTCTCCAAATTTTTGTTTTTGTTTTCATATTCATTATATCACAAACAAAGTGCCAATGTTTAACGAAAAAATTTTGTTCTTGAATTTCAATTCATATTTTGATTATAGATCTAATGGGAAATTAACAACTGTTGAAATTTTCAATGGCTAATCTTGATGATGGTGTAAAAATTTTTGATTTATTGGCTTTTAAGAGTGTTGAAAAATTTATCAGTATATTGTTGAAAATTTCAATTGTGGGTTTGTTGTTTTATTGGTTTTTAAAGGTGGATAATTTAAGTTAACAGCAGAATTTACTTTTTTAATTTATTAGGGATGACCACAAGTATGGCGTTGAGAGTAGATATTAAATTTTTATCTTTTACTTTTACGCCTGCTTTTGGCTTGCTTATAAGCGTTTTTTTGTTTATATTTCTACCAAAATTTTTAATAAAGACGGATACATTTTTCAATGAAAATTAACATTTCAAAGCTGTCCGATGGGGAGCATTTTTATACATTTATAGTGAAACCATCGGACTTAGAATTAGATGAAAAAAGATTCAACAAGCCCGTTTATGTGGATGCGACGCTAGAAAAATCAAAACGTCAACTTTTTTTAAGAGCTAGCGTTTACACTGTTGGTAGGTTTCAATGCGATAGATGTATTGAGGATTTTGATATGGTTCTTGAAAACAGTTATAGGATGTATTATGTTTATAGCGAAGAAGAATCAAAAAAATATGAACCTGAAGAAGTAGTTGTGATAACGCCGGAGACAAACGAGATTGATATATCGGATGATGTTAGACAGATGGTTTTACTTTCTGTTCCGATGAAGTTGCTTTGTTATGAAGATTGTCTTGGGCTTTGCCAAAAGTGTGGGAAAAATTTAAACTTTGAGACATGCACCTGTAAAATTGAAACTATAGATCCACGCTGGGCTCCTCTTTTAAAGCTTATGGAAAAAGAAAGTTTAGGAAAGGAAACAGAAAATTAATCATGAGGTGATTTAACCATGCCAAATCCAAAGCGAAGACATTCAAGGTCGCGCAGAGATAAGAGAAGAGCAAATTACAAGCCTACAGCGCCAAATTTGAGTGAATGTCCGCAGTGCCATGAACCAAAGCTTCCACATCGTGCCTGTCCAAAATGTGGATACTACCATGGTAGAACCGTCATAGTTCCAAAGGAGTAAAAAATATCCCTTTTATAATTTTTAAAAAGGTTGGGGTAAGATAGTTATTTTATCAAAGCCCCAACCTATTTTAGATATTTTTTAATTTAAACCTAAAAATGATTTAGGATGACGGGCTCAAATTCTAAAAAGATTAAAATTGCAGTTGATGCAATGGGTGGAGATTACGCACCAGCAACTGTAATTGAAGGTGCACTAAATGCTTTAAGAGAATCAAATAATAGATTTTCAATCGTTCTCGTTGGTGATGAAAAAAAGATAAAAGAAGAATTAAAAAAACATGATACGACCGGACTTGATTTTTCAATTGTGGATGCACCTCAAGTAATTGAAATGGACGATATTCCAACAATCGCATTGAGGAAGAAAAAAAATTCTTCAATTGTCGTTGGAATGAAACTTCATAGCGACGGTGAGGTTGACGCATTTGCGAGTGCCGGAAATACTGGTGCGGTTCTCACAGCTGCGACTTTTATTCTTGGTAGAATTGAGGGAATTTCAAGACCAACAATTGGTAGTGTATTTCCAACTGAGTCAGGAACGAAAAGTATAATGCTGGATGTCGGAGCAAATGTTGATTGTAAACCGCATCATCTGTTTGAATTTGCAATTATGGGAAGTATTTATTCAAACACGATATTGGACCAAAAGAATCCTAAAGTAGCTCTTTTAAACATTGGTGAAGAAAAGACAAAAGGTGGTGAAACAGTTTTACAAGCTTATCAACTTCTTTCGGAAAGCAAACTTAATTTCATAGGAAATGTTGAGGGTCGTGATATACTCCTTGGGAAAGCTGATGTCATAGTTTGTGATGGATTTGTGGGAAATATAGTTTTAAAGTTTGCTGAAAGTGTTCTTGGAGTTTTGAAGAGAAGGTTAAGAAATTATGCTGTTAAAAACATTTTTAGAAAGTTGACATTTGGATTTCTCGCTCGTGGTTTAAGAAAAGCATTAAAAGAGTTTGACTATCAGGAATATGGGGGTGTGCCTTTCCTTGGTGTTAATGGCGTTGCAATAATTGGGCATGGAAGTTCAAACTCAATTGCGATTAAAAATATGATTTATAGAGCGGAGGAAACAGTGCAGAAAAAGATTAATCAAAGGATAAAAGAAGCATTAAAGCATTACAAACATAAAATGGAGGTATGAAATTGGGGCAGCGGAGAGCAACCATTACTGCAGTTGGACATTATGTTCCTGAGAAAGTTCTTTCAAATTTTGATCTTGAAAAAATGGTTGATACAAGTGATGAATGGATAAGGACAAGAACTGGGATTCGGGAAAGGAGAATTCTTGAGAAAGGAGCAACATCTGATCTTGCTGTTCAAGCAATTAAAAGATTATTTGAAAATAGCGGGGTTTCTCCAGAAGAAATTGAAGTTTTAATCGTTGCAACTGTTACACCAGATATGTTTTTCCCTTCAACTGCAGCTGTAATTCAAGAGAAACTTGGTTTGAAAAGAGCGTGGGGTTTTGATATCTCGGCAGCTTGTTCAGGGTTTATTTATGCATTAATAACGGGTGTTCAATTTATAGAATCAGGAAGTTATAAAAAAGTTCTTGTTGTCGGCGCTGATAAGATGAGTTCGATTGTAGATTATACGGATAGAAACACCTGTGTTTTATTTGGCGATGGAGCTGGTGCTGTCTTACTTGAGCCGACAGATGATCCCGAATATGGAATAATTGATCACATTTTTTATATGGATGGTTCAGGGGGGAAATATCTTTACATGCCAGGCGGAGGAAGTTTAAATCCACCAACTCATGAAACTGTTGATAAAAAAATGCATTATGTCTATCAAGATGGAAGAGCTGTCTTTAAAGTTGCTGTGGTTGGAATGGCAGATGTTTCTGCTGAAATAGTTCAAAGAAATGGTTTAACCGGGAATGATATTGACTGGCTTGTACCACATCAAGCAAATCTTAGAATAATCGTTGCAACAGCTGAAAGAATGGGGCTTGATCTTTCCAAAGTTATGATAAACATTGATAGATACGGAAATACTACAGCTGCCACAATTCCGCTTTGCTTGTCTGAATACTGGGAATGTGGTAAACTGAAACCCGGACATAGAGTTGTTATGTCAGCATTTGGTGCAGGTTATACTTGGGGGGCGGTCCTAATGAGATGGTCTCTTCCAAACCCACCTAAACCAAGACCAGATGTAGCAAAATACTGTGAGGAGATGGATTCAAGAAGATTTGAGATACCCGAGGAATTGAAAATAAAAAATGAAAGTGCTAAATGAAAATCGCCTTCGTCTTTCCAGGGCAGGCTTCTCAATATGTCGGTATGGGAAAAGATTTGTATGAAAATAGTTCAATAGCGAAAGAGATCTTTGATAAAGCTGAGGAAATTCTTGGATTTGAATTGAAACGGATATGTTTTGAAGGACCAGAAGAAGAATTGAAGCAAACAAAGTTCACTCAACCGGCAATTTTCGTTCATAGTTATATTGTCTCTAATCTACTTGGAGAAAAAATCAAAGCTGATATGACAGCCGGGCATTCGCTTGGTGAGTATTCTGCACTTGTTTATGCTGGTGTTTTAAGTTTTGAAGATGCCTTGAAAATTGTCAAACTTCGGGGCGAGCTAATGCAAAAAGCAGGTGAAGAAAATCCAGGAACAATGGCTGCTATTATCGGGCTTGATGAAGAAAAGGTAAGGCAAGTGTGTGAAGAAGTTAAAGATGGGATAGTTCAACCTGCAAATTTTAATACACCTGAACAGATCGTTATCTCTGGCGAAGTTAATGCAGTTAGAAAAGCAATGGAACTTGCCAAGGAAGCTGGTGCGAAAATTGTAAAGGAGCTTGTTGTGAGTGGCGCTTTTCATTCTCCTTTAATGGAAAGCGCAAAAGATGAGCTTAAAAATGCACTTGATGAAGTAAAATTTAATAAACCATCTATCCCAGTTTATTTAAATGTCACTGCAAAACCAACCTTTGATCCGGAGGAAATAAAAAATCTACTTTATCGCCAAATAACTAGTCCTGTCCTTTGGTCTCAAATTGTTAAGAACATGGTTTCAGATGGGGCAATTAAGTTTTATGAAATTGGACCTGGAAAGGTCCTTCAAGGTTTAATTAAGAAAATTGCTCCAAGCGTTGAGGTATCTGGATTTGATAAGTTTGACGATATTAAAAACTTAGGGGAATGAAATTAATGGATTCAAGCTCCCCTAAAGTTGAGAGGGAAATAGTTGAAGTTAAAAACTTTAAGATAGATACAATTGTTTTCACGGCTGGGTTTGTTCCATTTTGTAATGTGCCAGTGTGCCATGCAAATTGTTGCTATTGGGGTGTTTATGTAGATCTTAAAGAAAGAGAAAAGATACTTGAGCATAAAGATTTAATTTTGAAATATATGGATGAAACTCAACCGGAAGATGTTGAACTTTGGTTTGAAAAGGAAGAGTGGGATGATCCGGATTTTCCATCAGGTAAATGCGTTGGGACAAATGTTTTCAATGGTAAATGTGCTTTTTTGACAAAAGAAGGATATTGTGTTTTGCAGATAACCGCAAAGGAAAATGGAATGCATAAATGGGTTTTGAAGCCATTTTATTGTTGTATTTATCCATTGACATTTTTTCAGGGAGTTTTGACTTACGATGACGAACATGCTGAAGATTTGCCGTATTGCGGAACAAAAACAACGCATAATCACGCCGGACCTGTGATTGAAGTTTGTAAAAATGAATTTATTTATATCTTGGGCGAGGATGGATATTCTGAATTGTTGAAGATTTATGAATCTTGGAAACAAAAAGTTCAAATAAACAGCGAAATTCAAAAATGAGCGATTTAAAAAACAAGGTTGCCATAGTCACAGGAGGTTCAAGAGGAATTGGCAGGGCTATTGCTAAGGTACTCGCTTCGGCTGGTTGTGATGTGGTGATAACTTATAAAAGCTCATCTCAACAAGCACAGGAGGTTATACAGGAGATTTCAAAGAGCTCAAGAGCAATGGCAATTCAAGCCGATTCAGCAAAGTTTGAAGATGCACAGAGAGTTGTCGAAGAAACCTTGAAAAATTTCAGCAAAATTGATATACTTATTAACAATGCAGGAATTACTAAGGATAACTTGTTTCTTAGAATGAGTGAAGAAGAGTGGGACGATGTGATTGATACTAACTTAAAGGGAGTGTTTAACTTCACGAAAGCTGTTATCAAACATATGATAAGTCAAAGGTCGGGAAAGATAATTAATATCGCTTCAGTTGTTGGGCTGATTGGAAATCCTGGACAAGCAAATTATGCTGCTTCAAAGGCAGGAATTATTGGCTTTACGAAAGCTCTTGCAAAGGAGGTTGCTTCAAGAAATATACAAGTGAATGTTGTTGCACCAGGTTATGTTGAAACGGAGATGACGGAAAAATTAAATGAAGAACAAAAGAAGCGTCTATTTGAATTAATTCCTGCGAAAAGAATAGCAAAGCCAGAAGAGATTGCTTATGTCGTTAAGTTTCTTGCTTCGCCTGAATCTGATTATATCACGGGTCAAGTCATAGTCGTTGATGGTGGATTAACCTCATAAACAAAAACTAAAACTAAAACAAAAAATAAAAAAGGAGGAGATCAATATGGACATTGAAGCGAAAGTAAAGCAAATAATTGTAAACAAGCTTAATGTTAGCGAGGATAAGGTGGTTCCGGAGGCGTCATTTATTAATGATCTTGGTGCTGATTCACTTGACACAGTTGAGCTTGTGATGGAATTTGAGAAGGAATTTGGAATCCAAGTTCCTGATGAGGACGCTGAAAAGATAAGAACAGTTGGGGATGCGATTAACTATCTAAAGCAAAAACTCGGACAAGCGTAAAATTCAACAAATGGGAGAGATTTTGTCTCTCCCTTTCTTTAATTTTTTATTCCTCATAAAAAACAAAAAATGTTAAAGTTATGTTCAACCGCAAAAGGGTTGTTGTAACAGGAATGGGCGTGATATCACCTGTTGGATTAACTATTGAGGAATTTTGGAAAAATCTTCTTGAAGGAAAAAGTGGTGTTGATTACATAACAAAGTTTGATACAACAAATTTTGCGACAAAGTTCGCTGCGGAGGTAAAGAATTTTGATCCAACGAATTATATGGACAAAAAGCTCGCTCAAAGAATGGATATATTTACTCAATTTGCAATGGCTGCAACCGAGATGGCTATTCAAGATGCTGGACTTAATTCTGATTCAAAAGTGGACAAAGAAAGAGTTGCTGTTGTTTACTCTTCTGGAATCGGGGGAATGTGGACATATCATACACAACATGAATTATTTTTCAAAACAGGAACACCAAGGCACATAAGCCCATTTACTGTGACCATGATGATTGTTGATATAGCAGCGGGTTATATTTCAATAAGATATGGGTATAAAGGACCAAATTATGCCACTATCTCTGCTTGTGCAAGTTCAGCTAATGCGATAACAGATGCTGTTATGTTAATTGAGCGTGGACTTGCAGATGTTGTCATAACTGGGGGAAGCGAAGCAGCTATATGTCCGATGGGAATTGGTTCATTTAATGCGATGAGGGCGCTTTCGACGAGAAATGAAGAACCACAAAAAGCAAGTAGACCGTTTGATGCTCAGCGCGATGGCTTTGTAATGGGGGAAGGTGCCGGAACTTTAGTTCTTGAATCGCTTGAGCATGCCTTGAATCGCGGGGCGAAAATTTATGCGGAAATTGCAGGTTTCGGACTCACAGCAGATGCGTATCACATAACTGCACCAGCTCCAAACGGAGAAGGTGCTGCAAGGTCAATGGCGCTTGCACTCAAAGATGCAGGACTTGTTCCAGAAGACATTGATTACATTAATGCTCACGGAACATCAACGAAAGAGAACGATAGAAACGAAACACAAGCAATAAAAACTGTCTTTGGTGATCATGCTTATAAACTTGCAGTGAATTCAACGAAATCAATGATTGGACATTTGCTTGGTGCCGCTGGAGTAGTTGAGGCGATAGCAACGATCTTATCAATAAATACAGGGAAAGTTCATCCGACGATAAATTATGAATATCCTGATCCAGAGTGCGATCTTTTCTATGTTCCAAATAAAGCGATAGATCGCGAGGTTAAAGCAGCAATATCAAATTCTTTTGGTTTCGGTGGGCATAATGTTTCAATAGTTTTCAAAAAGTTTGAAGAATAAGATTTGTTCAAGATATTAAAAAAGATTCGCTCACTTTTTACTAAGTCGGATTCAATTCTAATAAGTGAGAAAAAGATCAAGGAACTTGAAAAAATCCTTGGCGTAAAAATTAAAGATAGGGATATTTTTACCCAAGCGTTAACGCATAGGTCTTTTGTCCCAGTTGCAAAGCAAAAATTTGGTATCAAAATAGAATCAAATGAGCGACTTGAATTTCTTGGCGATTCGATTTTGAATCTCATTGCTGGTGAACTTCTTTACAAAGCTTATCCTTTTGCAACTGAAGGAAGATTAACTCGTTTAAGGTCGCGAATTATAAACAAGGGAATTTTGATTAAATATGCTTACCTTTTAAAACTTGATGAATTTATATTGTTAAGTCATTCTGCAAGGCGTGCTTTGATGCAAGGATATAACTCAATGCTCGCTGATGCATTTGAGGCAATTGTTGGAGCGATTTATCTTGATTCAGGTTTTGAAACGGTAAAAAAATTTTTGGAACGAGTTTTCAAAGAATTGATTGGGGAGTTTGATTCCGCTTTTTACGAATCAACAAAAGAACATTATAAAAGTATACTTGTTGAGTATTCGCACAAAGTGAATCTTGATGTAAGCTACAGAGTTGTTAAAGTTGAAGGACCTGAACATGAAAGAACATTCACTGTTGAAGTTTTGCTTGGGGATCAAGTTGTTGGAACGGGGCAGGGCAAAAGCAAAAAAGAAGCAGAGAA
Organism: Candidatus Kryptonium sp.; assembly: GCA_039630395.1. Taxonomy (GTDB): domain Bacteria; phylum Bacteroidota; class Ignavibacteria; order Kryptoniales; family Kryptoniaceae; genus Kryptonium. The sequence goes on from JBCNVC010000005.1 coordinate 50,682, forward strand.
GCTCGCAGCTTATGACGCTCTTCTGAAACTTGGCATAATTGACAAATCTGCAAGTTGAAGTTTTCTTGAAATTTTGCAATTTTATCAATGGCTTTAAAAATTAAATTTCATAGAGATGATGTTTAAAAAATTTGCATTGCTTGTTTCGTTTCTTTTGATGCTTAGTTCTTATGGATCTTCGCAGAATATATGGTTTTCAGATGAATTTAATTCTTCAAGAATTGGTAATTTGTGGACGCTGATCTCTGGGAATGTAGAACTCGCCGGGGGGAAACTCAAACTGGGGGCAAAAGATAAACCATCGCTTATTGCGCTAAATTTAGCAATTCCGCCGAAGTCAAGATATACGGTCAAATTTAGCTTTTCAGGAACTGAAATTTCGCTCTTGTTTAATATATACGATATTTACTCAATAAGGGTTGGAAACTATGTTAAGTTTTTTAACAGCGCAATTTATACTGGTATAGTTGAAGCATCCGGTGAAGAGAAAATCACAAAATTTGCTTCTTTGCCACAAGTTAAAAACAAATGGAAAACGATCGCAGTTGAGATCACGGATGAACGATATTCTGTTTATTTCAATGATAAAAAGGTTTTTGATGGAGAACTATACTTTAACTCTGGTTTCATCATTTTAAGCACAAAAGTTGAAGGTGTGGAAATAGACTATTTTATTATCTCATCCAGAGAAAAATATAAGCCAATTGAAGAATTACGCAAAGAAAGTAAAGCTTTAATTGACCATGTAAATTCAATTGCGTTGATTGATTCCTCAAAATTTGCGATTTCAAGTGATCTTTATTCGCATGTTCAAGTGCTTGATACGATTGGAAATGTTTTGAATAGATTTACTTATTTGAGGTGGGCTGGCGCAGTAATGCACTATAATGAGGGACTTTATATTTGCGATGCTGGCAGGATAGTAGTTGTCTATCCTGATAAAACTGTTAATGTAGCACAGTTTATGGTGAAATATCCGACCTATATTTCAAATGATGGAGAGAGATTTTATGTCATTGATGATGGTGCAATTAAAATTTTTGATCATAGCTTTAAACCTGTTGCTTCCTTTGCTGATCCAACGAACTTGAAATTCCCAACTGCTGTGGCGGCTGATAAACACAATCTTTATTGCACTGATCCTGAGCTCGGTCAGATTTTGGTTTATTCAAAAAGAGACACGATAAAATTCATTAAAAGGATAAAAGATGTTTTAATAAAGCCAGTTGATATAAAATATGATTCCACTTTGAATTGTTTGTTCGTTGCAGACATCGGACTTAAGGGGGTTGCTAAATTAGTAAATGATAAAGTCGAAAAGATCTTTAAAGCTGAAAAGCTCGGTGGCTTGAAATTGCCGCGAAGTATGGATTTAAAATCTGGTTTAATCTTTATCGCTGACGCTAATAAGGTCATTCGTGTTGACACAACTTTGTCAGAGCATTCAGCAAAGTTAGTTTTAAGAAGATAATTAAGGTTTTAGTTCAAAGCTTTCCACGTATTTTGAGCACCAACCTTCGGTAGCGGAGCAGAACAAATAGGTGAACTTCCCGCTTAATGATTTTATTTCCTGCGTATTAATCTTTAATCTTACGATTATCGGCTTTTTCGTATCAATGTAATTATCTTTTGTTTTGTCGAAATTTATGCTTAAAACTTCAGCAAACGCTTCATTAATTTTAATTTCTGGTTTCGGCTCTGCGTTTATGTGGATTCCGTCATTTGGTTTCAAGGTAATTAAAAGTATAAATTCATCCGATTTGGACTTTTCAAGTTTGAAGTTTGAAACGACATATTTGGTCGTTTTTGGTTGAGTGGTAAAAATTGAAAAAACTAAAAATAAAGAGGCAATGTTTATGGTAGCGCCAAGCAAAGATAACATTTTTAATCTTTCTTGTATTTTATTTCACCTTCATAGATTGTCATATGGACATTAAAGTTTTTATCAAGTACGACTATATCTGCATCTTTGCCAGTTGCGAGGATTCCTTTGCGGTGTTCTTTCCCCAAGACGCGCGCTGGGTTTAATGAAGCCATTCTTACAGCTGCTGTAATTGGCACATCAACTAGCTCCACCATTACTTTCACAGCTTGCTCCATTGTTAGTGTGCTTCCAGCAAGTGTCCCATCTTCGAGAAAAATCTTTTTATCATGCATTATAACTTTTTGGTTTGCGAATTCATATTCCCCATCAGGCAAACCACACATCTTCATTGCGTCGGTTATAAGTATAATGCCTCCTGAACCCTTTATTTTGTATAAAAGTTTCATCACCATTGGATGCACATGAATTCCATCAGCAATTAGCTCTATTTTAAGTTCATCAAAAAGTAGTGAACCTGTAATCACTCCGGGGTCACGGTGATGGAATGGTTTCATTGCATTGAACATATGAGTTACATGAGCAGCGCCGTTGTGTATAGCCATTTGAATTTCATCTATGTCAGCAACTGAATGTCCAATTGAAAGTATAACTCCATCAAGCGCTGCCTCACGCATAACTTCATAGGCGCCGGGAAGTTCAGGAGCAATTGTCATAATTTTTATAAATCCTCTTCCAGCATCTCGCAATGCATACCATGCATCAAGTGAAGGTTTAAGAAGGTAATCTGGATTCATTGCACCACGTTCCTCAGGATTTAAAAATGGACCTTCAAGATGTATTCCCCAAATGTTTGAGTTATTTTGTTCTATGAAATCAGCTAATCGTCTCAATTCACGAATGAATTCTTTTTCAGGCTTTGGATATAAAGTTGCCAAAAGCCCAGTGGTTCCGTGTTGGAAGAAAAATTCGCTTATTGTGTAAAGTGCTTCGTCATCTTCATCTTCAAAACCATAACCGAGTCCGCCATGAACATGAAGATCAACAAATCCGGGAACTGCGTACATTCCGTCGAAATCAAAAAATTCGTATTCTTCATCAGGTTCAATGTTTAGATCTTCAATCTTTCCTATCTCTGCTATTTTCTTGCCTTCTATTATTATTCCTGCTCTTTCAATTATTCTGAATGGAGTAACAGCGTTGACATTTCGTAAGACTATCCTTTTCATACGAACCTTGTTTTATTTTTAAATTCGTAATCAAGAAATATATTTTTAAATTGTTTCACTTTTTCGGTAATATTTTCTGATTTGAAAATTGCACTGCCAGCGACTATAATATCGGCACCGGCTTCAAGCAAAAGTTCAACATTATCAACATCAATTCCGCCGTCAACTTCAATTTCAACATTAAGATTTCTTTCCGTGATAAGTTTTTTCGCTTGCACAATTTTCCTCAAAGAGGTCTCAATAAATTCTTGTCCTCCAAATCCGGGATTGACGGACATTATCAAAAGTATGTCAATATAATCAATAATTTCTTCGACCAAATGAACAGGAGTTGCAGGATTTATTGCGACGCCAGCTTTTGCTCCACTTTGTTTTATTTTAGTTATTGTTCTATGCAAGTGAGGGCATGTTTCAAAGTGAACTGTGATTATGTCTGATCCTGCTTTTCTAAATTCGTCTATGTACATATCTGGATTTGAAATCATAAGATGTGAATCAAGGGGAAGATTTGTTAATTTTCGTATCGCTTTGATTATCATTGGTCCAAATGTTAAATTTGGAACGAAATGCCCATCCATCACATCAAGATGAAAAAGGTCTGCGCCACCTTCCTCAGCTTTTTTTATTTCATTTTTTAAGTCGGAAAAATCAGCGGAAAGAAGAGAGGGAGCAAGTTTAAACATTTTGTTTTCAATAGTTTTGTTTTTGTATTTCTGAAAGTTCTTTCGCAACAAAAATATCAATTGCTGAACCTCTTGAAACGAAAAAACCAGGTCTTGGAAATTGTTCAATCACAGTGTTAGGTAGAACAGTTGCGCTCGGCTCATAAATAACCTTTCCTAATCGCAAGCCATTTTCGCTCAAAACCTGCTCAACTTTTGATAGCGGAAGACCTATTAAGTTCGGAACTTGGGTTTTACCTTCAGCGCTTCCCAAACTTACAATCACCGACACGGGAGTTCCTGGAGAAACCTTAGTTTTTTCAGGGATAGATTGCGAAAATATAGATCCTTCTGGAAAATCCTCCGAGAAATCGTATTGAACATCACCAAGACGCAATCCAAATTTTTCAAGTGTTAATTTTGCATCACGAACGGATTTGCCTACTATGGAAGGTACTTCAACTTTGGACTCTCCCGAGCTGACAACAAGGTAAACTCTCCGTCCTTCTTTTATTTTCATTCCTGGTCTTGGACTTTGTATTATCACATATCCCGTTGGAAATCTCGCATCATGGCGTTCAGTTATATTTTCAAGTTTCAGATTTAAACTTTCAATGATTTTCTTTGCGTCTTCTAACCTTTTGCCGATTAGATTAGGCATTTCAATTGATTTAACCGAATTAGTATAAAGTGGCATTACGACTTTATCCATCAAAACGACCAGAAGTATTAGTGCGACTATAATTATAATCAGTTTCTTAACATTTGATTTCATATCTCGCTTGATGCTGTTTCTTTTTCGTGTGAGAAAATATAAAAATAAAATTCTGAAATTCACAATTTGATTCTATGATTAAATTTCGCCTTAGAATGACAGTTTGGCATTTTTATGGCAAAATTTCAATTATAAACTGTCAGTTTGACCGTTGAAAGTAAAGTAATTCAAATTGAATTTCAATTTATTTGTTCTGGCACGAACTTTGTAATGAGATCTAAGTGAAATTACAAAAAATAAAACAAAAATTAAGGAGGTGATAAGATATGTTGATTAGGTATGCACCATTCAAAGAAATTGAAATGTTTGAAAGAGAAATGAATAGATTCTTTAACGATTTCTTCAAAGATATTCATTCAAGAAACGGATACCCGCTCGTAGATCTAATTGATGCTGATGAAGAGCTCATCATATATGCCGAAGTTCCCGGCGTAAGCAAGGAAGATGTTAAGGTTAAAATTCATAACGATGTCTTAACTATATCAGGAACAAGAAAGGAACCTGTGATGCCAGAAAAAGCAAATTGCATAGTTAGTGAAAGAGAGTTCGGTGAATTTATGAGAAGCATAAGATTACCATATCCAGTTGATGTGAATAAAGTGAGTGCTGAATATAAAGATGGGATTTTGAAGATAACACTTCCGAAGAAAGATGAGGTAAAACCAAGAGAAATTCAAATTAATTAAGATACTCTACTTTCAATAATTTAAATAAACTATAACAAAAAGGAGGTGTAAAATCTATGACACTCACAAAGTGGAGTCCAATAAGGGATTTGGCAACAGAGATATTTGATCTTCAAAGAGAAATCAACAAGATGTTTAGCAGGTTCTTCCGTGAATTTGAAGAAGAGGAGGAAATTAGAGTAACGAGGTGGAGTCCGAGAGTGGATATTTCTGAAACAGATGACGAATATATTGTTAGGGCTGAGATTCCGGGTGTAAATAAAGACGACATCAAAATAACAATAAAAGAAAATATGCTTACGATTAGTGGTGAGAAAAAACAGGAAAAAGAAACGAAAAATGAAAACTTCCACCGGATTGAAAGAGTATATGGTTCTTTCAGCAGGAGTTTCACTTTGCCTGGTGCTGTGAAAGTTGACAAGGTTGAGGCGAAGTTCAAAGATGGAGTGCTCACGATAAAACTGCCGAAAGTTGAAGAAGCAAAGACGAAAGAGATTGAGATCAAGGTTGGTTAATTTCTCAAGTCCCGCCATTTTTGGCGGGATTTTTTTAAATTATATAAGAGAGGTGGTTCAAGACCACCGAGATTTGAAAACAAAAAGCCAAAATTCAAATGGAAATTGAATTAAAGGAAAGAAAAAAAGGCGTTATTGAGATTTTAAAAAATTTATTTTTACCTTACCTTTCCGAAAAGGAAGAACTTTTAAAGATCTTAAACGAGAATTATTCAAAGGAGATAGCGATTGCAAAGATGATGGAAGAACACGCTGATATGATACCTTTTGATTTTTTAAGAGAGAGATTGAAAAAGATCGCTGAAGATGAAAGAAAACATGCGGAAAAGTTGAAACAGAAAATAACTGAGCTCGGTGGAACTGTAAATCCATTGCCGAAAATTTATAATGTTAAGATGGCTTCAATTCACAATGAAAAAGGTTTCAGGAAGCTTATTGCAGACCTTGAATTTGATAAAGAAATTTATGAGGATTATATCTCACAAATTAACAAGATAGGTAACGATGATATTAAGAAACTGCTTCGTGAAATAGCCGATGAGGAAGCGAGGCATAAAGATATTTTGATGGATATTGTGATGAGATTGTGCTAGTTTAAAATTTCAAAATAAAAGATAAAAAGTCATGGCTGAAGAAATCAAATTTACGGCAAGTTCGGAAAAACATGTCCATATTCCTGAGGCAATGTCAATTTTACCGCTCAGGAACTCTGTATTTTTCCCGAAGCAATTCATGCCTCTTTCGGTTGGAAGAGAAAGCACTATAAAATTGATTGAGGATGCGAATAAAACAGGTGAGCTTATTTTAATTGTTGCCCAGAAGGAACCTCAAATAGAGAAACCAACCCCAGATGATATTTATCATTTTGGTACAGTTGCAAAGATACTTAAAGTATATAACCTTCCTGATGGTTCAAAAAGCGTATTTGTTCAAGGCTTACATCGTGCTAAAATTTTATCATTTATACAGCAAGAGCCATATTTGAGGGGAATAATTCAACAAGTTGATGATGAAGGTGAAATTGATATTGAAGCCGAAGCTATCGCAGTTGCAATAAAAAATGTGTTTAAAAAAGTAGTGGAACTTTCACCTGATTTAACCCCTGAACAGGCAAACATGGTTAGTGGAACTGATGATGTATCTACTCTTCCAGATATCATTGGTTCAATTTTAAACGTTTCAGTTGCGGAAAAACAAGAAATTCTTGAGCAGATTAATATAAAAGAGAGATTAAAGAGATGTCATTTTATCTTAAACAGGCATGCGCAACGGCTTGAGCTTGGAAACAAGATCCAGGCTGAAGTTCAAGATGAGATAACAAAGAACCAGAGAGAATATTTCCTCAGGGAACAACTAAAAGCAATAAAGAGAGAGCTTGGCGAAGATGAAGAAGGGGCAGAAATTAGGGAGCTAAGAGACAAAATTGAAAAAGCAAACATGCCCGAAGAAGCACGTAAAGTCGCATTAAAAGAGCTTGAGAGATTGTCAAGGATGCATCCATCTTCGGCTGAATATACAGTGGCGAGAACTTACCTTGATTGGTTGATTGAACTTCCATGGAATGTTTCAACAGAAGATAATCTTGATATAAAGAAAGCAGAGGAAATACTTGAAAGAGATCATTATGGGCTTGAGAAAGTTAAGAAAAGAATTTTAGAGTATCTTGCTGTTAGGAAATTAAAAAATGATATGCGTGGTCCTATACTTTGTTTCGTCGGACCACCTGGGGTTGGTAAAACATCATTGGGTAGATCGATTGCTGAAGCACTTGGTAGAAAATTTGTAAGAATTTCGCTCGGTGGAGTTCACGATGAAGCTGAAATAAGAGGACATAGAAGAACTTATATAGGTGCTTTGCCAGGAAGGATAATTCAAGGGATAAGAAAGGCGGGTTCAAATAATCCAGTTTTCATGCTTGACGAAGTTGATAAAATTGGTGCGGATTTTCGCGGCGATCCGGCTGCCGCTTTGCTCGAAGTGCTTGATCCTGAACAAAATTATTCGTTTAGTGACCATTACATTGAAGTTCCTTTTGATCTTTCAAAGGTTATGTTTATAGCTACGGCAAATATGATTGAGCCAATTCCCCCTGCTTTGAGAGATAGAATGGAAATAATTGAAATACCAAGTTATATAGAGGAAGAAAAATTAAATATAGCCAAATACTTCCTTGTCCCGAAACAGATAAAAGCTCACGGATTGACAGAAGATTTAATAAAGTTCGAGGATTCAGCAATTAGAAAAATAATCAACTCATATACTCGCGAAGCTGGGGTAAGAAATCTTGAAAGAAGAATTGCTGATGTATGTCGTGGCGTCGCTAAAGAAGTAGCTATGGGCAAAAGTGAACCGACGACAATAACAGAAGAAATGATTCCAAAGTATTTAGGACAGCCCAAGTATTATCACGAAGCTGCCGAGAGAATTAATAAACCAGGCATAGCAATGGGTCTTGCCTGGACACCCGTTGGTGGAGAAATCTTGTTTGTTGAAGCGACGAAGATGAAAGGGAAAGGTTCACTTCACCTTACTGGACAACTTGGTGATATAATGAAAGAGTCAGCGCATATAGCTCTTAGCTACATTGCGTCAAGAGCTGAAGATTTCGGCATTGAGCCAGATTTTAGGGATAAATACGATATTCATATCCATGTCCCAGCTGGCGCTATTCCAAAAGATGGACCTTCTGCTGGAGTTACTATATTAACAGCGCTTTATTCTTTGCTTACCGGAAAGATTGTATGCAATGATATCGCGATGACTGGGGAGATTACATTGCGAGGTGCCGTTTTGCCAGTTGGTGGGATAAAAGAAAAAGTTTTAGCAGCGCACAGAGCTGAGATCAAAAAAGTTATATTGCCAGAGAAAAATAAAGGCGATGTTGAGGAAATTCCTGAACAAGTTAGAAATGAGATGGAGTTTTACTTCGTGAAAGAAATGGATGAAGTTCTTGAACTTGCTATCAGAAAAGAGGAAGTTGCTGAAACAGTTGAATAGCTAAACAGGATACAAAATCAAGTTAAAAATCTTGGGCGAATTGTTCCGAATGGAAATTCGGGATGATTCGCCTTTTGTTTATAAAATGGAGGTGATGAAATGATGAAAGATTACTATAAAATACTTGGTGTAGGTGAGAACGCAACGCTTGAGGAGATAAAGCAGGCATACAAAAAGCTCGCTATGAAATATCACCCGGATAGAAACCCGGGCGATAAACAAGCAGAGGAAAAATTTAAAGATATTAACGAAGCATATAGCGTTCTTTCAGATCCTGAAAAAAGAAAACAATATGACCAGCTTAGAAAATTTGGCGCCAGGTTTGGAGATACGGGATTTTCTGGTGGATTTAATTTGGAGGATATATTTGCTAATTTTAAAACTGGTTCTGCTGAAGGTTTTGGGTTTGGCATCGGAGATTCGTTTATTGAAGATCTTTTAAATCAGTTTTTTGATAGAGGTGAGTTCTTTAGAAAAAGTAGAAGAGGAGCAGTTAAGGGAGAAGACATAAATATAACAGTTGAGATATCTTTTTTAAGCGCAATTCAAGGTGATGAGATATATATTGATGTTCCGAAAAAAGAGACATGTGGAGTTTGTAAAGGAACGGGTGCGAAACCAGGAGCAAGAGTAAGCATATGCCAAGTTTGTAAAGGAACTGGAACCGTTGCTGATATTCGGGGATTATTCGCCTTTTCAAGACCATGTCCAAATTGTTATGGTAGAGGTAGAATAATTTCTGAGCTTTGTTATAATTGCGGTGGAACGGGTCAGGTTTCAACGGTAAGAAAAATCAAAGTAAAAATTCCACCGGGGGTTGATACTGGAACTATTTTAAGGATTAAAGGTGAAGGTGAACCTGGGATAAATGGTGGAGAGAATGGAAATCTTTTGGTGCATATAAAAGTTCAAGATGATAAATTTTTCAAACGAAAAGGGAACGATATCTTTGTTGAAATTCCAATTAATATAGCACAAGCGATTTTGGGAAGTAAGATGAGAATTAAAACGATTTACGGGAATAAAGCAGAATTGAACATCCCACCAGGAACTCAAAGCGGAACTACATTCAGATTGCGGGGTCTTGGTGTCAAAACGGACGGAAAGGTTGGAGATATGTATGTTACAGTTAAAGTTGAAATTCCTAATAAAATAAATGAAAAGCAACGAAAGCTAATTGAAGAATTTGCAAAGGAGGGGAATTTAAAGTATTAGTGATTTCGGGGTATTTTTACTGGCTTGTGTATTTAACTTTTTAGAGTTTAACGATAAATTTTTATAGTTTGATGTTAATTTGGAGTTTAGTAAATTTCCGTGGAATTAAACGATCAAGTTTTATTTATTTGTGAATAGTTCGTAAAAAAAGATTATCAAATGGCATATCTTGTCGCTCGGAAATTCCAGAAGTTGTTGGAACATATTTAGAATAAAAGAGAGATGGCAAAATGCAATTTATTTTCACTTTGTTAGTTTTACTCCTTCTTAACATAAGCGCATGCGTTAGAGAAACACCATATCAGGCGCCAAGAAAAATTAAGCGCATGTCGGCAGAGAAATTTTTTGAGATTAAAAAAGCTAAACTTGATAAGTTTGTTTTACCTGCGATGAAAGAAGAGGGCATTGATATGTGGATCGTGTTGACTCGTGAGTATGTTGTGGATCCGCTTGCGATGGATTTATCAGCTGATAAAGCGGTTGCAAAAACAGCACTTATTTTTATTAATGAAGGAAACTATCTAAAAAAGATCGCCATATGTGCAAGTTATGATGTTGATCCACTTCAAAAATCAGGGATTTATGATACTGTAATTTCCTATAAAAAAGAAGGACTTGCACCGCATTTGAAAAAAATAGTGGAAGAAAAAAATCCATCTAAAATCGCTCTTAACATCTCGGAGGATTCACCAATTGCAGACGGGCTTTCCGCCAGCATGTTTGAATATTTAAAGAATACACTTGGTCAAAAATTTTCAAAAAGGTTTGTTTCATCTGAAAATATCGTGATCGCATACAGAAGCCGGCTTCTTCCCGAAGAAATTGAAATCATGAGAGAAGCGGTGAAAATAACAGAGGAAATAATCTCAAAGGCTTTAAGTGCTGATGTTATAAAACCTGGAAAAACCACCGAGAAAGATATTGCAAATTATATAAAGAAATTAATGCGTGATTATGGAGTTGGTCCATCATGGGAGCCGGAGAGTTGTCCCAGTGTTAATGCGGGAGTAACAAGAGGTCATTCAGAGCCATCTGATTATGTAATCCAGCGTGGTGATTTAATAACAATTGATTTTGGAATTAATTTAAGTGGATATCATACCGATATTCAGAGGACTGCTTATGTTTTAAGGGAAAATGAAACGCAACCGCCAGATTATATTTTAAAGATGTGGAAGACAAATGTTAAAGCAATTGAAGAAGGATTTAAAAAAATGAAGCCGGGAGCAATAGGTTTTGAGGTTGATAGTTTGTCAAGGTCTATAATTGTTTCAGCGGGATATGAAGAATATCCACACTCCGCTGGGCATGTTATAGGTTATTCAACACATGAAATTGGTCCTATTCTTGGTCCGAATTGGAAGGATAGATATGGTAAGAAACCTTTTTATAAACTATTGCCAGGACAAGTTTTTGCGCTTGAACCTTCGGTTTACCTTTACAGTAAGGAAAGAAATGGATATCTAAGAATCGGACTTGAGGAAGATGTTTTGATAACTGAGACAGGTGCTGAATTTTTGAGCACACCGCAAAAGGAACTTATCTTGATAAAATGATATCAGCCGAGCCATATACAATACTTGCTGAAATCTACGATTGCATTATGAAGGATGTTCCCTATAAAAAGTGGGCGAAATACGTAATTAAATTAATTCAAAAATTTTGTCCAAATGCGAAGCGAATTTTTGAATTTGCTTGCGGAACTGGAACAATGCTTGCCATATTGGGGAAATATGGATTCATAATTGACGGAATGGATTTTTCGGAAACGATGATAAACAAAGCAAAAGAAAAGCTCAGAAACATGGATGCGAGGTTATTCGTTGGTGATATGTCAAATTTTAAAATTGATGAAAAATACGATGTCGCTTTATGTTTATATGATAGCGTAAATTATCTTAAAAGTTTTGACAAATTTAAAGGATTGTTAACAAGCGCTGGGAATTCGCTGAATGAGCATGGAATTTTCATATTTGATATTTCAACAGAATATAATTCAGTTCAGAATGCGATTTTAATGAATGTAAGTGGTCGGTGCTTTGATGTGAAATATAAAAGGAAAAGTTATTATTTGAAAGATGAAAAGGTTCACATAAATGAGTTTGAGATTGAGTTGAATGGCAAAGTTTACTTTGAAAAGCATATTCAAAGAATTTATAAGATTTCTGAGATTGAAAACATTGTCAGAGAAAACGGAATTTTTGAAATTGCAGGTTGCTATGATGGATTTTCTTTCAACTCAGGAAGTGAATTGTCGGAAAGAGTTCATTTTGTTTTAAAGAAAAAGGGAAATTGAGATGGTTAAGTTTCAGAATGTATCTGTGTGGTTTGGGGATAATCTTGTTTTTAATGATTTGAACTTAAGAATTGGTGAGGGTGAGTTTATCTTTATTACTGGTCCAACTGGCTCAGGTAAAAGTACATTTTTAAGGTTGATTTATATGGATATTTTCCCAAATCGGGGCAAAGTTATAGTTGGAAGTTTTGATTCAAGAAAGATAAAAAAAAGACAGATACCTTATTTAAGAAGGCAACTTGGTATAGTTTTTCAAGATTTCAAGCTTCTTGAGGATAGAAATGTCTTTGAAAATGTCGCATTTACGCTTTATGTGACCGGAGCAAAGAAAAAAGAAATTAACAAAAAAGTTCTCACAGCGTTAGCTGAGGTTGGTTTGAGCCATAAAAAAAATAATTTACCTGAGGAATTGTCAGGTGGGGAACAACAAAGAGTTGCAATAGCAAGAGCAATAGTCAATGATCCATTCTTGATACTTGCTGATGAGCCAACTGGAAACCTTGATCCCGATACATCTGCGGGGATAATTGAATTGTTATTAAAAATTAATCAGCGTGGCACATCCGTTATAATGGCAACTCACAATTATTCAATTGTTGAAATGGTAAAGAATGCAAAGGCTTTTCAAATATCAAATTATAATCTTGTTAGAATAAAATAAAAAGGGGAGCCTTAGCTCCCCAATGTCCCCGAGCGCCAATGTTTATAAACATTCATTCAATCGGGATTGAGATAATAAATTCAGTTCCATTGCCGAGTTCACTTATAACTTCAATCTTCCCATTATGATTTTCAACTATCTTTTTACATATCATCAAGCCGTAACCATGCCCATCTGGTTTTGTAGTTAAATTTATGTTGAAAAGTTTCTCGCGAACTTCCAGTGGAATTCCTGGACCGTTGTCAGCAACTCTTATTTCAATTCTATTAAATTCTTTATCAAAGTATGTTCTTGTTATTATAGTTGCATCTTTTCTTGCGTCGGTTGCATTCTTATAAAGATTGATCAAAAGTTGTTGGAATTGGAATGGATCAATGCTGATTGTTGGAATGTCGGGATCAAGTTCTTCTATAAATTTTGCGATTGAATATCTTGATAATGGTTGAATGAAATGTATCGTTTCTCTTATGATATTGTTTATATTGGCTGGTTGTTTATTAGGTTTCATTTCAGCACTATCCAAAAGACCGCGGATGAAGTATTTCATTTTATCTATCCCGGAGAGCAAAGAAGAAAGAGAATTGTTAAGTTTTTCATCTTGAGAAATTTTAGATATTTCTCTTGAAATAAGCTTCGCATTAATTGAGATAATTGTCAAATAGTTTGAAAGCTCATGCCCAATTTCAGATGCGAGAGCTCCGCGCGTCGCCATTCTTTCCGCCTTTATCATTGCTTCATTTGCGGATTGCAGATCAGCATACGCCTTTGAAAGTTTTTCATATAATTTTGCGTTCCTTATTGCAATTGCTGCATGACCTGCCAATATCTCAAAAAGTTGAAGTATCTCGTTTTTGTCAATTTCTGTAACGTGATTGCTATCCACATATACAACACCTATTCTTTGAGTTTCAACTCTCAGAGGGACACAAATTATTGTTTTAAGATTAAGGGCAACAATGCTTTCTTTCTTCATAAAATTATCATAATTAACTATATCCTCAATAACTATTGGTTCGCCACTTAAGTATACATCTTGAACTATACTTTTGCTATATGCGATTGTTTCTTCATCAATAGTTTCGCCCTTGGAATTTCTAGCAAGCGCACATTTTAAAGTTTCGCCCCCATTTACGAGGAAAAGACAACCTTTATCAGCTTTTGCAAGTGAAATTAAATTGTCCAAAACGATTTTTAAAACCTCTTCAAGTATAAGTGATGAATTTATTGCTTTAACGACACTTAAAATGATCTCAAGGTTCCTATGCTTTTCGTCCTCGAGTTCCTCAATTCTTTTTTTGACATCAGTAATTTTCTTTCTTACTTCCTCAAATATATCAAGATTTTCAAGCATGTTTGATTAAACAAATTTTATTTTAAATAAAGCCGGCACTTGAAGCCGCCGGCTTGATTAAATTATCCCTATGCTTTTAGTTCTGTCAATTCAGCTTGAATTCGGGCGATGTAAGATTTAACCTTAATTTTCTTAAAGTACTTAAGAGATGAATTTAACGATTGCCTGGCTTTATCAATTTGTTCCTGCTTTCGGTATAGTTGGCTTAGTTCATAATAAGTCTCACCAAGGTTGAGCCAGTTTTTGAATTCAAGATTTAAATCAATTGCTGTCTTAAAGTAGATCTCCGCAAGTTGAAGGTTGCCGTGTTCAAGCTGAATGACCCCTAAGATTCTATAAGCATCTGCAATACTTTGCCTATCTCCAATTTTGTAGAATATGTCAAGCGAGCGTGTAACATATGCCGTTGCTAATGGTAGATCTTTAATCTTAACATAAGCCTCTGCTTTCCCGAGGTATGAAAGAGCAAGCATATAAGTATCCTCAAGCCTTTGTGCAAGCTCAATACTTTTATCAAATTCCTTTACCGCTGCATCATATTCTCCTTTATGAATCAATGTAACTCCAATGTTGTGATATGTTTGAGCAAGCCGTAACGCGTCGCCTCTTTTTTCAAGTCGCGGCAATGCTTGTTGAAAATGTGAAATAGCTTTGTCCCAATTTCCCCGCATGCTTTCAATTATTCCAAGATTTATATGCAATCTTGTGATCAGTTCTTCATTTTTTGTCTTCTCAGCTCTTCTGAGCGCTTGGTTGAAGTACACTGTTCCAAAATCATAACGACCGTTTTCATAGAATGCGATTCCAAGTCCATTCTCGCACAAAGCAATTCCATCAGTGTTTCTCAACTTTTGATAAATTTTCAATCCCTGTTTTAATGCTGAAACAGCATCATTAAATTCGTTTTGCTTTGTTTTAACCTCTCCAATCTTAACATATGCTTTTGCTCTTATCTCATCAAATTCACGACCTTTTCCAGCTTTCTTTATCACAAGCAGAAAACAGTTTTCCGCTTTATCAAATTCTCCATATGTCAAACAAACATCGCCTATATCAAAGCACATCTGTATGAACTTAAACTGATCAAGATATTCAACGGATAAACTTAACAAAGTATCAAATTTAATTTCGCTTATTATTTCTTCCTGAACTTCTGGCTCAACCTCAAGCCTGCTTTTAGCTTGATTAAGATCGGTAGCAAGATTTTCCTCACGCTCCCTTACAATTTGATTAAATTTTTTAAGGAAGTCGTCCCCGCAGTATCTGCGGGCGACGGCTATAACTTTATCAAGAAAGGTTGATTTAACCCTTTTCATAACATTTGCCTCCTTCATTATAAAAGTTTAGAAAGTTTACCATGACCACCCATATCTTGAAAAGTGATTCGTCTGGAAGCTAATGGTTTGGTTGCTGGTGTTAACTGTTACCGGGCTATTAACATATTCCCAGTTTCCTGTTTCAGGGTTATACCAGACTGGTTTTAAGTCATAAGGCGATCTACCACCAAGATCAACGCCAGCATATGAAAGTGTGATTGTGACATTCTTGTTAAATGTCATGCTTGGATTGAATTCAACAGCTGCGTAATCACCACCGAGAACTTCAACAGTGACATATGTCGGTTTGCTAACTGCACCAGCTGGGATGTAAACAGAATTATTATAAGTTTTTCTCCCACCGACAGTTGCATCTTTATACGGATATACCCACTTGCCAGCAAATCCTCTTTTCGCAAGGAGTTCTTGTTTAAACTCATCGCTCCACTTCAAAAGATTAATTTGCCCATCTTTGTTAACAATTCTCGGCTTACCACTTGAAAATCCAACTGGGTTGTCCGCGCAACCTGATAAGAAAAATGCAAAACTAATGATGAAAAGAATAACGCCGAGAGTTGAGATGAAGCGCCTCATGGCATCCTCCTTAATTTTAGTTTGACATTTAGTTTAGTTGTTATTTACAAACATTAATTGACCGAAAAACTCATTTAAGATAAATCCATGAACTTAACATTAAACAAATGATGCTACGAAAACCAAGGAACAGGATAGCAAGCAACACATGAACGCCTTAACAATTTTAGTGAGGATAAAACAAATCCGAACTTAATAATCAAGCTCTTAAAACCATCTTTGAAAACCTAAACTAAGCTTTAATAAGAATGTCACATCATATTCTCACAAATCTCCAGAATACATTCATACAACTATTTTCTAACGAATTTGCAAAGAGCGAAAAAGTATATTTTAAAATGCTCGTCATAATTAAGAGCAATCGCTTTCTAAACGAAAGCGTTAGAAAACTTCTAAATCTTGAATAACTAAAACCAGCTTTTCAAGATTAAACACAAATGCATGCTTTGAAATGAGAATTTCGAGATTACTTTTGAACAATGTTAATTATCCTAAATAAGTAGTTAAAGCGCCGATTGCTTTAGTATGTAAAGAACAAACTCTATAAAGAAATATATCAAAGATTATGCCAGATTCTCTATAGATTGTGAAATTTCCTATAAATCAATTAGTTTGGTAAATAAATTAAACGGTTTAATTAACTTCGTTTTCCATTTTTGTAAAGTCGTGTAATAAATTGTTGTAACGAAATGTTGCAGTATGTAATAAATTGTTTCAGCGGATAGATATGCGATATTTCTTTATAAGGCGGTCAAGTCTTGGGCGGGAGATTCCAAGAATTCGCGAGGCACGAGTTTTATTCCATGAAACTTTGGTAAGGACAGATTTTATTAGCTCTCTTTCAATATTTCTTAAACTTGCGGATTCAAGAGGTAATGTTATTTGTACATTTGAAGAACTTTCATCTGAAGGTTGGATTGAAGTTTCGGTCATTTTTTCAAGTAAAAATTTAAAATCATCTGCTGTTAGATATTCGTTGTTTGTTAAAATAACCGCTTTTTCTATAGCATGTCTTAGTTCTCTTACATTTCCAGGCCAAGTGTGCTTTTTCAATATGCTCTTTGCTTCTGGACTTAAACCTTTGACCTTGGGTTGATTTTGGCGATAAAGCTCGTTGAATTTGTTTATGTAGTAATCCGTAATTAAAAATATATCATCTCCTCTTTCGCGAAGAGGGGGTAAGTAGATCGGTAGAAGCATCAACCTGTAGTATAAATCCCTTCTGAGCTTATTTTCTTCAACAAGTTTCTCGAGATCTTTGTTTGTTGCAGCGATAATTCTTCCTTCAAACTTTAACACTTCAACGCCACCAACTCTTCTGAAAGTTTTATCTTCAAGAATTTTTAAAATTTTCCCTTGCAAATTAAAATCAAGATCCCCTATTTCATCAAGAAATATAGTTCCTCCATTTGCAACTTCAAACAAACCAATTTTCCTATCTTTTGCATCCGTGAAAGCTCCCTTTTCATGACCGAACAACTCCGACTCAAGAAGTGTCGTTGGTATTGAGGCACAATTTATTTCAACCATCGGTTTAATGTCTGGGTATGTATTTTGATGAATTATGTGAGCAATCATATTTTTACCTGTGCCAGTTTCCCCCATGATTAGAACAGTTAAATCTTTATGTTCAATTGCTTTTCTCACGAGTTTAAGAACTTCCTTCATCTTTTCAGACTTACCAATCAAGTTGCTGAAATCAAATTGATCTTTTCTTATGCTTAGAAGTTTTTCTTTATCGCTTTCTGTTTTCCATTCGTTAGCTTTATTTTTTATAAAATCAGAAAGTGAAGTGCTTTCCTCTGGCATTGAAAAATACAATGAAACTCCGAGTTTTATAAGTTTAACAGTTAAGGTATATGATTTTATGTAATCAACACAAGCTATATTGCGTGGGTCAAGTTGTTCGACCGCAGTTTCAAGAAGAATCTCATCCCCTTTGCTGGATATGGCAATTATTGTAAGGTTTGGTCTTTGAAGCGAAGCCTTTTTTAAAGAATTATAGGATGATATCAAGTTAATCTCAAAGTAGCCCTCTTCAATCGGGATAAATTTTTTTACATCTTCTAATGTCGCCCTGCTTGTGCTTACGAGAAAAATTTTGAATTTGTCTGTCACTTTTTAAACGCTTAAATTTTGTAATATCTTTACAAATCTTTCGTTTTCAACATCCTGGATGTAGGTTTTTATAAACTCAGGCGTTTTAATTCGGTAAAGTAGATCCTGAAATGTCGTTAAAGCCATTTCAAAATATTGTAAAAATTTAACCTCGATCCCTCTTTTTTTATAACTATGAGCAAGTGTGAGGTAAATTTTCCATTTGGGCTCAAAAAATTCTTGCCCAAGAAATTCAACTGATTTGCTAAGATATTTAAGAGCGAGCGAATTGTTTTTGTTTTCATATCCAAGAGAAATGAGAAAAAATAACAACGCTTTTGAATTCGTATCTTCAATTTGGTCAACATAGCTTTCGGCGATTGACATTATTGTGTCAAAGTTTTTCAATCTACCTGTCACATAATTTAATTTCAGAAGATAAGTTAAAATTTTCAAGTAAAGCTCCGGAATTCGTTTAACATTTTCGTAGTTTAAAAGTTTAAGTAATGAAGATTCAGCTATATCAAAATTTCCCTTCTTCATTTCAACCACAGCTTTGTAGAAATCAATTAAAACGGGGGGAATTGATATACATTTTTGGATTGTTTCTTTTAAAATCATACCGGCGTTATTTATGTCTCCGGCGTAGAGATAAAGTGTGAGAAGAAGCATGTTTGTTTCACATAAACCGTCGGAATTATTCGTTTTTATATGTAAATCTTGCGCTTCTTTTATGTTTTTATAAGCTTCCTCAAGTTTGAATTCATCAATCATTGCTTCTCCTATGTTCCCGAGGACATTTGCAATGCCTGGAATGTCGTTTATGGTTCTATATATCGTAAGTGCCTTTTGGTAGTTTTCAATTGCCTTGTCATAGTTTTTTCTTTTAAAGTGGCTTATTCCTATGTTGTTATAAATGTGAGCACTTTGAGTTATGTTTCCAGTTTTTTCTGAAATTTCAAGGGCTTTTTTCCAATAAGATATCGCCTCATCATATCTTCCATTTATGCTATGAAAGTTTGCGATGTTGTTGTATCCAGCGATTATTTTAAGAGGATATTTCTTTTCAAGTCGGTATTTCAAACTTAATTCAAAATAAACTTTCGCTTTCTCTTCTTGCCCTTTTAGTTGCGAGATTATTCCCAGTCCTGCGTAAAAGTCACCAATGATTTCAGTTTTATCAATGAAACGAAGTATTTTCTCAAATTCAAAGGATTTTAACAACGCAAGTGCTGTGTCAATTTCCCCACTTGATGCAAGGATTTGGGCAATTTTAATAGTAAATCTTATTTTTTCATAAAGCGTTGTAAATCTTTTGAATTGTTTTTCTAAAACCTCTATTGCGACATCTGTATTCCCAAGACGAAAATATGCTTCGGACATCAACTCGGATGCTTGAATATCATCAAGTCCCTCAAGCATAGAAATTGCGTCTTTATAACTCCCCATTTGAACATATAAATCCGCAAGTTTTAGTCTAAATGATGGTTTTAAATAATCTGGTAAAAGATCAAAAATTTCCCTTAAGAGGTTTATCGCTTTTTTAAATTCACCTTTTGATATGAGATTTTGGATCCCTTTTTCAGCGAATTTGCTTATGCCTTCTTTATCGCCCGCCTTTGAAAGATGATATAAAACTTTGTCTGTATTTTTTTCACATTCACTTTTTAAATAAGCTTGAGCATAGGCAATATGAAATGTTCTTTTCGTTTGATCGTCAATATGACTTTCTATATGCTTTTTTAGAGCTTTGTATGCGATTGAAACTTTTTCGTTTTCAATTTTGATAACACCAAAGCTCTGAAGTTGGAGAAGGTGCGTAAGTATATCTGATTTGAAAATTTCGGATAAAATTTCAATTTCAACTGGCTCATCTGCTAAACTTAAAATGTTAAGAATTTCTCTTTGCTTGTGTGAAAATTGCCCCACTCTGCTTAATATTTCGTCAAATTTTGCTTCTGCGATCTTGGAAATTTTTACCGTTTCTTCGGATGCTTTATCAGTGATATAGTGTGAGAAAATTTCAACCACTGCTGATATGCCATCGGTATATTCAATTAACTTTTCTGCAAGCTCTTCAATTACTTGCGGTTCAAGATCAAAGTGAACAAAAATGTAGTTTTTCAATTCATCAATCTTAAATGGGCGAATGTAAATCTTTTCAGATTGCGGGATAATCGGGGTAAGGGATTCAGCATCATCACAAGCGATGAAGATAGCTATGTTTTTTCGCATGAACTTTTCCGGTAGGAAAAAGGATTTAATGAAAATTTCGGATAATGGTTCAGATAAACTTATGTTGTCAATCAGCACAGCTACTGGAAAAATAGAAGAGGAGTTTAAAATCAGCTCTTGTAGAAATCTTGAAAATTCTATGACGGTGTGAGAATTTACATTTTTTTCATCTTTGAGATTTTCAATTTTAAGTCGCAATTCTGGAGTTAGGTTTGATATAAGCGGAGATTTGGTTATGTAATCCAAAGTTTTTTGAAAGTTTATTTCGGTTATCCATAATGTTTCAAATCCAATTATTTTTGCTTCAATGTTTATGTATCTTAAAGATGATGTTTTCCCAAGTCCATCTGCGCCAGAGATTATAGCTATTTTGCCGGTCGATTCAATAGATGATTTAAGAATTTCAATTGCTTTTTTTAGCATCTCATCCTTGCCGAAAGGTTTCCTGACCTTGAAATTTTGAGGTTCTTTTATGTCAGGTGATAGTTTTTTAAGTGTTTGTATAACTTGAAGTAGATTTTGAGGTCTTTGCGAAGGATTAGGAGCAAGCATTGAGTTAAAAAGTTTTTGAAGTTCCTCCGGAAGATCAGGAGAATAAATCTGTTTTTGTGAAAGATGCCATTTGATGATCTTGACAGGATCTTCTGTTGTAGCGAAGGGAAGTTTTCCTGTTAGTATGTAAAAAAATAGAATTCCCAAAGAGTAGATATCTGCTCTATTGTCAAATTTATCGCCACGCAAAATTTCAGGTGCTATATATGGAAGTGTTCCCGCTGGTAAATTTTCCGGATCTATTTTTTCATATCCAATTGCGAGTCCAAGATCTGTGATTTTAATTGTTTTAGTTGTTGAATCAATTAGTAAATTTTCTGGCTTTAGGTCTCTATGTACGAAACCAGCTTTGTGAACTATGTGCAAGGCGTGGCAAATTTGAGAGATAAATTGGATTTTATTTTTGAGAGTTTCATTTGAAAGAAATTTCACGACATCTTGTATATCGCAGTATTCAAGGGCAAGAAATTTTCTTGATTTAAAAATTGGGTCATCACAAGTTCTCACAGTTCCGAAATCATAGACGGAAATTATATTTGGGTGTTCAAATTGTGTCGTGATCTTATATTCATTGGCAATTTTTTCTTCTAAAATTGGATCCGGTTTTGCGATTTTCAATGCAACTATTTTGCCGGTTAACTTGTCAAACGCTTTGAAAACCTCAGCAATTGCACCTTGTCCTATTTTTGATATTATTTCGTATCTCTCGTTGATGAACAAGGTTGCGGGAATTTGTTTTTATTTGTTAAATTAACAACGGATTTCAAATTTAGCAAAAGTTGGTGATTGAAAATGTAAAGCGAACAATGCTTTAAAAATAAATTCATAATTCCAATGAGAATTCTCGTCATCAATCCCGGTTCAACCTCAACAAAGGTTGCAATTTTTGAAAATGATGTCCAAATTGATTTAAAAGTGTTAAGACATTCATCTGACGAGATTTCAAAGTTTAAAAATCTATGGGATCAGTTTGATTTTAGATTGAACATTATACTTGAATTTTTGAATGAGAGAAATCTAAAACCATCGGACTTTTCGGCGGTAGTAGGAATTGGTGGACTTTTAAGACCTGTGAAAGGGGGAACATATCGGGTAAACGAAAAAATGCTTGAAGATGCAAGAAATAATTTTCAAGGGGAGCATCCTTCAAACCTTGGTTGCGCACTTGCTTATGAAATAGCGAAACTTGGTGGTATTGAAGCATTTACGGTTGATCCGGTTTCTGTTGATGAATTTGAACCACTTGCAAGATATTCTGGGCATCCTCTGATACAACGAAGGAGTTTATCTCACGCTCTTAACATTCACGCAACTGCACGACTTGCCAGCGAAAAGGTTGGGAAAAATTACGAGGAGGCGAATTTCGTCATAGCGCACTTGGGTGGAGGGATATCCGTTTGTCCTGTTAAAGGTGGCAAAATAATTGATGCGAACGATGCAAGTAGCGATGGACCGTTTTCACCTGAAAGAACAGGCGGACTTCCACTACAACCTTTTATATCGCTTTGCTTCTCTGGAAAATATACCGAACAAGAGATAAGAAAGATGGTTATGGGGAAAGGTGGACTTGTTGCTTATCTTAGGACAAATGACGCAAGCGAAGTCGAGAAAAGAATAAACTCTGGGGATGAATATGCGAAAGAAGTTTACGAGGCGATGGCTTATCAGATTGCAAAGGAAATAGGAGCGATGGCAACCGTTTTAAAAGGAAAAATTGATGCTATTGTCTTAACTGGTGGACTTGCGAATTCAAAAATGCTTGTTAATTGGATTACGGAGAGAGTTTCCTTCATCGCACCTGTTTTGATTTTTCCAGGTGAGGACGAAATGAGAGCGCTTGCTCTCGGAGCTCTGAGAGTTTTAAGAGGCGAAGAAGAAGCCAAAGAATATCCAGTAATTTGATTTTAAATTTGTCCTTTACTTGTATAAAAAAACATAGCAAAAGGGAAAAGACCAGATTAAATCTTGATAAATATTTTTCTCTTATAAAGAATCCACATTAAAAGGTACATCAAAACCACATGTGCAATTGCATATCCAAGTGACCCGTTCATTTGTCCGAGCCATGAAGCAAAAAAGTTTTCGTAGATATAATTCTTTATCGTCGTCACTTTTCCATCTGATAATGTGATCTTGAAATAAACTGTCAATCTGGCAATTATTCCAGATAGAACAAAAACAGTTATAGCGTTCATTCCATAAACAACGAATGGATATGTCCATTTTTTATAGCCTTTTACATCAACAAAATAGTAACAAAACCCCAAAACTATCAAAGCGAACCCGGCTGTAAAGACCGCATAAGAGCTTGTCCATAAGTTTTTATTTATCGGAAGCCAAGCATCCCAAATCGCACCGATTAAAAGCCCTAAATTTCCCATAATTAAAAGCCAGAGGGTTTTTTCTATTTCATTTTTTTTGCTCTTTAACCAATGTCCTGTTAGAACTCCGAAAAGAGTTGTTGAAATTGCAGGAATTGTGCTGATAATTCCTTCAGGGTCCCATGTCTTCGTCACGCTCCACATATGTCCTGTTAATATCAAGCTATCAATATAGGCTGCGAAATTTTTCCCTTTTTCATATAAGCCTGCACCTATTCCTGGAACAGGCACAAATTCCATCAAGCCCCAGTAAATAAAAAGTAAAAGAACCGACCATATTGCTTGCCATCTTATACTTGATGTTAAAAAGATAAGTGAGGCAAAAAAATAGCATAGCGAGATCCTTTGTAAAACTCCCATTATTCTTATCGTTGAAAAATCAAAATTCGGGAACCCATTAAGAAAAAGTCCAAGGGCAAACAAAATCAATGTTCTTCTGACAACTTTCCCAAATAACTTAACTTTTGAATAACCAACTTCAATCCTTTTTGAAAAAGAAAACACAATCGCAACTCCAACTATGAAAAGGAAAAAAGGAAAAATTAAGTCAGTAAATGTCCAGCCGTGCCAGTCTGCGTGTCTTAATTGTGGATAAACATAAGACCAACTTCCAGGATTGTTTACAAGTATCATTCCGGCAATTGTAGCTCCTCTGAAAACATCAAGAGAAGTAAGTCTACTAAACTTTTCTGGTGATTTAACTTCATCGCTCATTTTTAAATTTGATTTTGTTTTGAAATTTTATTTCAAAATTAGTGTTCGTACTTTATCACCTTTTCTCAATTCCCTTGTAGAATTAATAATTTTGCACGATGAAAAGTGCCTATCAATAACATCAACGACTTCCAAAGCGGAAATTTTTTTGTCATTTTCAAAAACAAAAAGAGGCATCCCTGAAACTATTCCGTCTCCACTTCCAAGATTTACATATACAAGTCCTTGTTTTCCGATGTGCATAATCATTCCCTCTATGATTGTTGTTTTCAACTCTGTTGCTCCTGAAATCTCAGTAGTTGGCATCTCAGGGTATTCAGTTATTTGGGGTAAATATCTTTTTAATCTCAAGGCAAATTCCATTCCTACTTTTTTCATCACCTCGCCGACGATAGTTTGGTTAAATTCAACACTTCCAAATTTTAAAAAATCTAACGAATAAAACTCAGAATATCCTTCCGTTGGTTTACCAAGAAGGGTTAATCCAAGTCCGCGTTCTTTTACTTCTCCGGCAACACCAAATATAACTTCACGCTCCCCAGTTAATGGGTTAAAAATTTCTATTTCAATTTCAACTTCTGCGCTATAAGATTCGTAACCAGCCATCAAGGGAAATCCCGTCATAAATCTACTGACTTTGAAGGTTAAAATTTTCCCGCCTATTACATGATCAATCTCAAATCTATGTTTCAGTTCTGAAAATAAAAACGCATCTTTAAAGCCCCTTCCTATCTCTTTTGAAAGTGCATTTACAGTGTCAACTGATATGATTTCTACTCCATAAAGTTTAAAAATAAAGTCACCGAGATATCGTGGAATTTCAAAACTTAAATTCCATTTTCCTTTAAATCCAGAAAAGTTATCAAATGGTATAAATGCAATTTTATTTTGTGCATAGGAAAGATTCAAGAGTAGGGCAAAGGTAAAAACTTTAAGCGTGATTTTGACTGTGTCTCTAATCATCATAGTTAAGTGAACTAACCTTTATCAATTTGCCAATTTTTAAACCAATAAAAATCGTGGATAATATTCATAAAGTTTTCAAAACTTTCTGGATCAAGCTTCATAAATTTATCAACAAAGTTTTGTTTTTCGGCGTCTGAGCAGTTTTCCAATATCTTGAATATTGAATTTCGTATTTTGTCAATTGACTGATTGATCTGTTCGGTAATTCTACCTTTATAACTTTCTTCATCAATTTCGTCAAATTTTCTACCACTTTTTAAAAAAGATAAAATTTTCCAAAGAAATTTTGAGTGAAAAGCGATATCATAAATTAAATCCATTTTATCGTTTTTAATTGCAACTGTAAGTAAAAACTCAAGTGAGTCTTTTTCTTTTAATCCACCCTTTGAAAATTTATCAACCGCTTCAATTATTTCTGATGCTTTCATTTGAGAATAACCATTTTAATTGTATCTTTAACCTTTCCCGCTGATAGAACACATAGGTAAACACCAGCTGAGAGACCAGTTGAATCAAAATCAATTTCATAAACCCCTGGCTCAAGATGTCCCGAAAAAATTTTCCTTACCTCTCTGCCTAAAACATCGTAGATTTTTATTTCTACATAATTTGAGGATCCAGCAAGAGAAGGAATTGAAAATTTTATTTTCGTATTTGGATTAAAAGGATTTGGATAATTTTGATAAAGTTTAAAAATAGGTTCTTTAATTGCTAAATCTTTTGCAACGGATGTAATTTTAACAGGATAGGTCACACTTAAATTGTCAATCATGATTTTTCCAGAATATTCAACACCATTTGAATAAGCACCAGTGAGGTAAAAAGCAATTTTGATAATTTTCACAGGATAGCAAAAATAAGTTCCAGTTGCGGTTTGAATTGGATATCTTGTTGAAGCTCCAACTTTTCTCCATTCATTTCCCCAGTTTATAGCTCCACCTGTGAAAACGAAAATCTCGTCGTTGTCATCTGAAACAAAATAATAAATTCTATATGAGCCTCCATCACCATAAACATATAAGTAAATTGAGTCGGGAACACCATGGATTGGAATTTGACAGTTAACATAAATCCAATGTTGTTTTCCTGTCTCATGCACAAATTTATATTCAAATCCAACAGCTTTGGGTGGGGAAATGAAATTTGTATCGCTTGAGATAATTCTTAATTCTCTTATGTTTTCCGAAGTTAAGTTAAAATTCAAGCTGTCAAATTTTTCAATGAGCTTTTCGCCTTTTTCAATCACAACTTCAACATTTGCTGTATCAGATAAATTATCAAGACTTGCTATTATTTTCCCTTTGCCTTCGGTAGTTGCACGGAATAAACCAAGTATATTTATTTCTCCTATGTTTCCAATCACTTCCCATCTCACCTCACTTGCTGAAATCTGCCGCAAACTTCCATTTGCATCAAGACCTTTCACAGAAAATTGAATAGTTCTGCTTGTATCTGTTAATGCATTCTTTGGTGAAATATGAAC
>JBCNVC010000005.1:77326-79016 GCA_039630395.1 Candidatus Kryptonium sp.
CATTTGCATCAAGACCTTTCACAGAAAATTGAATAGTTCTGCTTGTATCTGTTAATGCATTCTTTGGTGAAATATGAATGCTTCTCATTCCAATAACTACGACGAAGCAGGAATCTTTTAATCCATTTGTATGCCTTACATAAACATAACCGCTATCGGTTCTTCTGCCCGCTGTGAAAAGTCCAGACGAGTTTATTGTTCCAATTGCGGAATCGCATGACCAAGTGATTTGATTTGGTAGAATTTGAACAGGGTTAAAATATTTGTCGTAGCCGAATACTTTAAATTGAAACTGTTCATTTCGGAAAATTTTAAGCTTTTTAGGCTCAATTTCAATTTTATTTAATGTGTCTTGAGGAGCAGAACTTACAACGAGAATTGCATTTGAAACTGCTCTTTCACCAGTTGGATCAGATGGGGAATTGACAACTTTACCTCTTACAACCATTGTTGTTGAACCCCCACCATCAAGGTTAACAGCATGCCATACTCCAAGTGTTAGCATAAAATTTGCCAGTTCATCAAGGGTCATTCCAACGCTTGAAGCTTGTCTTCCGTCAACCGTGAGAAAATAAATTTTTGTGCTATCTCTTGAAAATCCAATTGCAGTTCTAGGATGTCTACTGTATGTAAAACTTGAGCTTGCTCCTTCTTGTTGATATGTCTGTGCGACGACATTTTGTCCATTTGTAATGATCCTCGGAAGACCACCAATTGCTTGAAATATCTTTCCAACATTTGGTTCAAGCTGCAAAATAATTTTAACTGTGTCTTTGATTTTTAAATTATTTCTCAAAAACTCACCTGCTCTACCGTGCCCAGATAGAACAGCTTTTCCCAAAGGTATGATCATATTACCAACCCAGTTAACAATTGTATCAACAACGCAAAAAACTGTGTCGTTCACAATCCATTGATTTAAAGGTCTAATTAAAGCTTCTGTTCCCCACTGATTTGTTCCAGTTGCGTTACCGAAATAGCTATTATAAAGTATTAGTAGATTATCTCCTCGTGGCTCATTAATTCCATCTATGCTTTTTATGGAATCCCCAATTCTTAACTTGCCTGAAAAGGTAAAAATCACGGAAATAAATCGTTTCTTGTCTAAAGTTATCCCAAACACAGATCTTGGATAAGGCTTTTTCAAAATTTCACCATTTTCCACTTGATACTTGGCTCACCTGTTAAAGTATTATAGAAAAATCACCATTAATTGCACCAACAACTATGTGTCCCGAATAGTTTTTTCTGCCTGCCATTGAACTTGTTTTTTCTAACGCTTTTAATTGTTCGCGCCCATCTTTTCGTGCTTTTACAGTCTCAAGGGTTATAAAAGGATTAGTGATGTCAATTTCAAGTATGTTTATCGTCCAGGGAACGCTTGGAAAGTTTATAAAAGTATGTTTTACTCCAGGACCGACATATTTTGATATTATTGTATCGGTTTGAGTGTGAAGCAAAATGGATGGGAAAAGTAAAATTAGCACAACTTTTAATAAACGCATCATATTGGATTAGGTTTATTTAAAATACCGAAATTAAGTTATTGCATAATTTTTAAAAACACAAGGATTTAGTGAGTGAAACTGTGCATGTTAAAAATTTACACTATTACTTTTTGATGGAATAGAAGGAGGGATCACAGAAAGACGATTTAAATTTTATTCGCAACATTCAGCTGATAAATATT
>JBCNVC010000050.1:0-11560 GCA_039630395.1 Candidatus Kryptonium sp.
TGCAATTGAAGCAGGCATCGGTGGTGGCGCTGAATATATCGCTATCCCTGAAAAACAAACAGATTATGAAGACATACGAAATGTTTTAAAAGGCTTCAGAAAAGACAAAACAAGCAGTATAATCATAGTTGCAGAAGGAGATGAGGAAGGAGGAGCGTTTAAAATCGCAAAGAAAGTAAAAGAACTCTATGGATTTGATTATCGCGTGGTTGTGCTCGGACATATCCAACGGGGAGGAAGACCAAGCGCAAGAGATAGAATCCTTGCAAGCAAACTTGGGGTCGCCGCGGTTGAAGCATTGATCAGTGGTAATATCAATGTCATGGTTGGAGAAGTAAAAGGGGAAATAAAATTAACGCCATTAAAAGAAACATTTAACAGAAGAAAGGATCTTGATCCATATCTTCTGAAAATTTCAAAAATTTTAGCTATATGATCACAAATTGACCTCCTTCCTCTCCCTCTTCTCAAAAATTGAAATCTTGCCGTTGCCATAAATTTGTATCAACTCACGGGCAATCTCAAAATCTCTTCCAACATCTTCTGGATTATGCGCATCAGAACCAAGAGTAAGTGGAATTTTATATTCCTTAACAACTTTTAAAATTTCCACCGAAGGATAAATCTCCCTGGCTTTATGTCTCAACCCAGATGTGTTGATCTCAACACACAAACCATTCTCCTTGATAATCTTCAAAACTTCCCTTAACAACTCATCAAAATTTTTACCAGCATAATATCCAAATTTTTTGATCATATCAAAGTGCCCAACGACATCAAAAACCCCAGAACTCACAAGTTTTTTCAAAGTTTGATAATAATTTTCGTAAACTTCATTCACATCCTTCTCAACCCATTTCCACTCCTCCTTATGGCTTGCGATGTTCCATTCACCGAGAAAATGAACCGATCCGATCACATAATCAAAATTAACACTTTTGATGAAATTCCTAATGAAATCAATTTTGTCTTCTATAAATTCCGCCTCAATCCCAAACCTTATCTTGATCTTATCACTGAATTCCTCAACCACTGCTTCATACCAGCTTCTGTAAATTTCAAATTCATCTATCTTCATCCTATGTTCAGGATCAAAGTCATCTGGAAGTGGCATGTGATCCGAAACCCCAATCTCTGTTAAGTTTCTCTCCATCGCCTTCAAAACATAGTCCCTGATTTCACCTTTAGCGTGTTTACAAAGTTTTGTGTGAGTATGATAATCAACCATTGTCCAAAGTCATTTGTTATGAAGCTACTTCTTCCCAATGTACGAGCTCACGAGGTTTAGCATCTGTGAAGCGAGATTCATTGTAATGCTTTTCTTCTTAAATGCAATTCTTACAGCTTCAATCGCAAGAGACGAATAAAGTGGCAGAATTTCAGGGAATTTGCTTTTGAGTTCATCAAGATGAAGTTTAACAGTTTCAATATCCCCTCTTTCAATTGGTCCTGTGAGCGCATTTATAGGTCCAACCTCACTTGCATTTTTAAGCGAAACATCAATAAGTGGTGTTAAAAACTTATTGTCAAAATTTAACTTTGCTTAAAATCTCATCTATTACATTAAGAAGCGATACCATATAATTAGATGCGAACACACAAGCAATATGATACAAAATCTTCTGCGACTTTTCTAACGGGGAAGATGTTCGAGTCAAAGTTGTAAAATATCCACTTTGTTATGTCGTAAATTTTTCGGCTACCTTCAAGTGTAAATTTTATTTTCCTTATCTCGTCAAGAGAATAATCAAAGTGTGAAACAGAATAAACTGGATGAAGCGAGCCAACCTCGGCTCCGAGCTGATGTAAACAAGAAAGAACATCACTGGTTAAAACTCCGGAGGCATGATAGACAACAAGATTTTTGAAATTCAAATTTTTAAGATTTGCAATCTTTTCAGCATTTTCCTTTATCGCTGAATCAGGAGTTGTGATAAAAATAACTTCAACTTCCGCCGGAAGGTCACTTATTGACCTTGAAGCAACATCGGATTTCACCCTTTTTAAAAACCTCTGAATGGACTCATCACTTCTACTTATAACAGCGATTATCTTATGCCCAATTATTTCGCTTAAAAACTTTGCTATTAAAGTTCCAACTCTTCCCGCACCAACGATTGCTATGTTGAAAGTTTTAAATGTCAACCTCAATTAACCTGTTTAAATAGCACAGCTGAGAGATAACCAACAACTCCAGTTTTATCACCTGTGATATCCCCAGAGTTACAATAGTAAAGAACTTCAGATTTATCCGCTCCGAGCTTTTTCGCCGCATGCATCACTGCAACTGTTGGACCACCGCCACACGCTTCACACCTTTGTTGCTCAAGGTCATCCATAAGTTTTTCCGGATCGAAATTTGCAATATCATCAATTACGATTTTATCAAACTTCATTGCGACATCATAAGGATAGTAATGCGATAGATCGGTGCTTGCAACAAGCAAGACATTTCTACCAGATAGAACCTCTGCAAGTATGTTTCCCAAACGAAAACAATATTCTGATTTCTGATCCCCCATCACAATCGGGACAAGTTTAAAATGATTTAGTGCTTTTTGTAAAAATGGAAGATGAACTTCTACAGCATGTTCAGATCTATGCCCATAACTTGAAAATTCAATTAAACCATTTCCTGCGTCAACGATTTGTTCAGCAAGTTTAAAATCAATTTCAATTTCACCAAGCGGAGTTTTATAACTTTTACCATCATAAATTGATATCGCATCAAAATACTCCCTATGACTCGGGGAAACCACAACAACCGTATCATAATCTTTGCCCCGAATAAGCGAATAAGCGATCGCCGCTGTTTGACCTGAATACATATAACCGGCGTGAGGTGCTATTAAAGCTTTTATCTCTCCGTTAATTTTCTTATCTCTTGTCATATCTTTGGCTCGTTCAAACATTTTTTCAATTTCAGCATTCAAAATTGACGGAACATCAGGATAAAACAAACCAGCAACTGCTGGATGTCTTACTTTTTCTTTGATCATATATTTTCTCCCGTTTTTAGTTTGAAATCACTCTCCTTGAAAACAATGGCGGTAAATTTGAAAATCTCTGTATCTTTATCTTTCCAACAATCCGGTGGCAATCCCGCCTTAAGACAAGTATGTTCTAAAAATTCCTCTCTTGTTAAGTTATGTTCAATTGCAACTTGAGGTAAGAGCAATCCCCTACGCCACCCTTTTTTTATCATCAATCCATGTTCACCAATTTTTATTTCATCAATTGATTCAACAGAGCTCAAAGGCGATAGAACAGAGATTTCAATTTCAATTTTATCAATTTCAAAAGGTTCAACCGGAGGGAAACGCGGATCTTCAAGTGCTGATTTCGCTGCAACCTCGTTTACGGTTTCAGCAAGTGACTTCACCGCTTCAATATAACCGATGCATCCTCTTAATCTATCATTGATCATCAAAGTTACGAAAGCACCGCATGGGGTTTTTAAATTTTCGGTTTTTGGTTTCACTTCTGGAAGATCCCCACCATTGACGACGCTTACTATTGAGTTGCGAGCGATCCTTAAAAGTTCAATTTTTTCTTCATCCGTGAGGTTCATTGCTTTCTCAAATTAAATTCTAAATTTTCAAAGATAAACTAAAAAAATTTGCAAAATTTTTCAACTCAATATGAAAACCTGATATCCGGAGAACATCTCCATAATTTCTTTCCGCTTCTCTTCATTTATCTCTTCAAAAAAGCCAAATACTGCAGAACCACTGCCAGACATAAGCGAGAAAACAGAGCCAAGCTCGTAAAACTTTTTCTTTACCTCGCCGACGATTGGAAAATGCGAAAAAACAATTTCTTCAAAATCATTTATAACCAGCTCTCTCAAAATATGTGGCTTATCAAGGTTTTCAAGAAAAATTTTTTTCAAACTTTCTTCGCCCTCATGATTTTTCAATTTCAAATTTCCATACGCCCACGCAGTTGAAACTTTAACATTTGGATAAACGATGACAACTTTATAAGGAATTTTAACATCAATTAGTTCAATGATCTCACCTCTCCCCGTTGCGTAGGCAGTTCCACCTTTTATAAAAAATGGAACATCGGAGCCAATCAAGCTCCCGAGTTCACTCAGATGTTCATCGTCAGCACCAATCCCAAATAAAATGTTAAGCCCTTTTAACACAGTTGCCGAGTTGCTACTTCCACCACCAAGCCCAGCTCCAACTGGTATATTCTTTTTAAGATAAATTTTCACCCCCGAATGGACACCGAAACTTTCCAAGAAAATTCTGACAGCTTTCAAACATAAATTTTCAAAACCAACAGGTATTTCACTTGAATTAGTTTCTAACTCAACATAATCAGAGATTTCAATTTCAATCTCGTCGTAAAGTTTTACTTCATGGAAAATTGTTTCTATATCATGATAGCCATCACTGCGTTTCCTTAACACTCGCAATCCGATGTTTATCTTAGCTGGCGAAAGAAGTTTTATCCTGTCCATTTTATGTCATCAACATTTTCAATTTTATTTGCATATCTTGCAAGCACAAAAAGCAAGTCCGAAAGACGATTGACAAACGGTATTATGTTTTCGTTTATTTTTTCTTTTTCAGAAAAAGAAACGATTCTTCGCTCGGCGCGTCTGCAAACGGTTCGAGCAAGATGCAAAAAAGAAGCAAGCAAGGTTCCACCAGGAAGTATAAAATTTTTCAACGGTTCAAGATTCTCCTCCACTTTATCAATTAACTTCTCAATTTTCTCAACATCATCTTGCGAAATTCTTTTCACCTTTATGTTTTCAACACCTACTGGAGTTGCAAGATCAGCACCAAGGATAAAGAGCAAGTTTTGAGTATCTATGATTATCTCGTTTATTACACTATCTCTTGAAATCGCTCTAACAATCCCAAGGATCGCATTAAGCTCGTCAATAGTTCCGTAAGCTTCCACTCTAACATTATCTTTCCTCACCCTTCCACCCGCGAAAAGTGATGTCATTCCATCATCCCCTGTTCTTGTATAGATCTTCATCTGAAATTCTCAATTAGTTTTACTATCTCAATTAACCTTTGAGCTTTTGCAATATGCCCGTTGATTCTATAAGCAAGCGAGAGATTTTCAAACATTAACTTTATAAACAATTCCGGCGTCACACGCTTAAAATAAATATCTTTTTCTGAATAACCAGCTTGAGCAATTAACTTTTCACAATCTGCTCTCGTCATTATCTTGTCACCATCAAACGGATCAACATAAATTTCAAAACCATTCGCCTCATATTTCACAATAAAATGCTCCGGCATTGCAACACCACAGACAGGTAAATTCACCCTTCTTCCAACAAGTATATAAACCAGAGAAAGAGTTATCGGTATACCGAGACGTCTGTCTATAACCTGATTTATCAAAGCATTATCAATATCATAGTAATTCTCCGTGTTCACTCTGAAACCTTGCTCAACGAAGAAAAATCTATTTACCGTTTCAACGATATCGTATAAACTTTCCTTCGTGTAAATTCTTTTTCTCAATTCAATTGCCATTAAATCAAGCGTCTCTGAATAATACTTAAAATTAACTTCGGGATAGGCAAATTTAGCAACGAGGAAAGAGCCCTTTTCAATATCCTTTTCAGGATCAGCGAAAAATGAAATAACATCGTCAACATATTTTCTGTATCTTAAAACTTCAACGATCTCAAGCAATAAATTTTTGGATTTCTCGCTTGCAACATCTTTAATTTTCAAAAGCACAGGAAGTGCATCATTTCCTAAATTTAGAAGTTTCTCATAAGCAATTTTAGAAACTAAAGCATCTTCATCATCAAGAAGTTTGACAAGCGAAATTATGTATCCATCTGAGCTCACAAATGATGCTTTGTTAATTCATTTTTCAGGTATTCAAATGCTTCAAGAGGCGAGTCAGCAAATTTGAAAAGTTTCAAATCATCTTTATCAATTACACCATATTCAACCATTGCTTCAAAATTAACTATCTTTTTCCAGTATTCGCTTCCGTAAATTAATACAATCAGTTTCTTTTTAACTTTCCTTGTCTGGAGAAGTGTAAGGACTTCAAAAAGTTCATCAAGCGTCCCATAACCTCCGGGGAATATGACAAGCGCTTTGGCGAGATAAACAAACCAAAATTTTCGCATGAAGAAATAATGAAATTCAAAGCTAAGTTCGTTAGTTATGTATGAATTTGGTTTCTGTTCGTATGGCAAGCTTATGTTAAGTCCTATACTTAAACCTTTCGCTTTACTAGCTCCTTTATTTGCCGCCTCCATAATTCCAGGTCCACCTCCGGAACAGACAACAAAACGATATCCGTTTGCATCGCTAAGTCCTTTTGACCATTCAGTTATCAATTTTGCAAGTTCAACTGCGTCTTCATAATATCTTGCCATAAAAACATCCATTTCCGCTCTTGCCTTCGCATCAATCAAACTTTGTGGCACATCCTTACCTTTCGCTTCCAACTCCTTTATTTCAGATTCAATTTCGCGCAACTTCGCTTTCGCTTCTTTCATCGGCTTTGCTCTCGCTGAACCAAAGAAAACAATTGTATCAACGATCTGATATTTCTTAAATCTTGACAACGGCTCAAGATATTCTGCAAGGATTCTTAAAACCCTCGCATCAGGACTGTTCAAAAATTTTAGGTTTTTATACGCTTTCACAGGTTGCTTATTTGCATCTGCGATTAATTTTTCCTCTTTTCTTTCAATATCCTCCCTTGACATACAATTTTCAATTTTGTTTATAAAATTGATCTTCCACCGTCAACAAAGATAACCTGACCAGTTATATAATCGCCCTTGGTTGCCAAAAAGACAACTATGTCAGTTATATCAGAAGGTTTTCCATATCTTTTCAGCGGAATCTTATGCTCTGGGATATGTTTAATCTCGCCAGATTCCTCCCCAGGAATTATTATAGTTCCAGGGGCAATTGCGTTCACAGTTATATATGGTGCGAGTGCTTTCGCCATCGCTTTAGTTAACATTATCAATCCAGCCTTTGCAACATTATAAGCTATATGTTCAGTCCAAACTTGTAAACCACCTAAAGAGGCAATGTTAATTATTTTCCCTTTTTTCCTCTCAAGCATGAACTTAACTACTTCCCTTGAACATAAAAATTGTCCTTTCAAGTTCGTATCAAGCACGTAATCCCAAAGCTCATCGCTTATCTCCCAAAACTTAGCTGGCTTCGGAAAAATGGCAGCGTTGTTCACAAGGACATCTATGTGTCCAAATTTTTCAATAGCTTTTTCAACCATCTTTTTCACTTGCGAACTTTTCGTGATATCCGCCTTTATAGCAATTGCTTTTCTACCAAGTTCTTTTATTTTATTTAGCGTTTTCTCTGCCTCATTTTTTGATTGATTATAATTAACAACTATATCAAAACCAGATTGAGCAAGAGCAATTGCAATTTGCCTTCCCAATCTCCTTCCAGAACCAGTGATAAGTGCAACCTTTGCCCCCATTTTAACATCACCTTATAATTTTGAAATTAGCAAATTGACGAGTTTCTCAAGATAAATTTTATCAACTTCATCAAAATTGTTCAATTCATAACTGTCAATATCAAGAACCCCGCGGACTTCCCCATCTTTGATCAATGGAACAACTATTTCAGATTTTGAATCAGGATCACAATAAATATGTCCCGGGAATTTCTCAACATCTGGAACAACTATCGTTTCCTTTTTTAAAACCGCTGTTCCACACACGCCTGAACCTACTTTTATTCTAGTGCAGGCAAGTTTTCCTTGAAACGGCCCAAGGACAAGTTCATCACCCTTCATCAAGTAAAACCCAACCCAGGAAAAAGATGAAAATGCTTGCTTTAACGCAGATGAAACATTTGCAAGATTTGCGATTAAATCAGGTTCATCTTCAATCAACGATTTTATTTGTGGCAAAAGCTCCGAATATATTTCTTCCTTTGTTTGACCCTTTATAACTATTTGCTCCATTTTGATTTTGAGATTTTGTTTTCAAATTTAAAATGGAGGAATAATAACGGTGGCAATGTTACTTCCATCATCGCACTTAATTTCAACTTTTTCCCCCTGAATAGCGTGATTTATTTTGACATAACCAAGAGAAATTAACTTTTGAAATCCATATGAATACACTACGCTAGTTAATTTGCCAACTTCCTCATCATCAATGCACACAGATGAGCCTTCATAAATTTTTCCCTTGCCTTTCCCTTTCTCTATCATAAATCCAACAAGTTTTTTCTGAAGCTTCTTGTAAGAATCAATTCTTGAGATCACCTCTTGCCCAATGTAACAGCCTTTTGTGAAACTTACATATCTACCGAGATTTGCTTCAAGGGGATTATAATCTTGAGTTATCTCTTTACCATAGGTGGGAATCCCAGATTCAACTCTTAACACCTCAAAAATTTCTCTTCCAACTGGTATCAAACCTTTTCTATATAATGTTCTCCACACATCGGAAGCAATGGGATACCTGAAAATGAGATTATATCCGGGAACGAGAAATTCATCTGTCCTTGATA
The DNA here is from genome assembly GCA_039630395.1 of Candidatus Kryptonium sp. Taxonomy (GTDB): domain Bacteria; phylum Bacteroidota; class Ignavibacteria; order Kryptoniales; family Kryptoniaceae; genus Kryptonium. Next base: position 8,511 of record JBCNVC010000050.1, read on the forward strand.
GAATTACCTCCTGATTAAACATAAAACCCTGAACGAAGTTATGCGTTGTCATCTTGGATATATCTGTGAATCGCTTATGATCCACCTTAAAACCATCCTCCACAGCTTTATGAACATCTGAACCAAAAATTGAAATAACCACATATTCGTCGGTTATGTCTTCAACTTTAACATCGTCCATGATTATTAATCTATTGATCCAGTTTTTCACTTTATCAAGGGCTTCATAGCTTAGCAAAACGAAAACTTCTTGATAATCTTCATTGGCTTTTAGAACATAAAGCGTTAAAAGCTCAATCATTTTCCCTTTTTCATCAGTTAACACCGTCCCAACGCCCATACCTGGCGAAAGCCCTCGGAGATCATTCGTTGAAATTCTATTTAAAAAATCAATCGCATCTTTTCCGTAGATGCGTAGCTTTCCAAGATATGTTCTATCAATTACAGCGTTTAAATTTTTAATTGCCTTGTATTCCTCAACAGGATTAATGTAATGTTTAGGTAATTCCCAGTCTGAATAAATCCCAAATTCAGCACCAAGGTCAAGATGTATTTCATAAAGTGGCGTTCGCTTCACAAAATCTCGCCATTTGATTTTTTTGAAAAAAATAACAATTTTTTAAAACTCTGTCAAGTTTCGCTCAAAATCACACAGATAGTGAAACTTTTAATAAAACGCTCGTTTAGAGCATCTGTCCAGAAAAGCATATAATTAAACCATAAATTGAATTTTCCTATCTATATGTTTAAATTAAAGCCAGAGAAAAAATTTTGGAGGTTTTTAGGATGAGAAAACTATTTCTAACTTTTTTGTTTCTGACATCAACATTGTTTGCACAACTTCCTTTTTTCCGCCCATTTTTCTCAACGACCGACAGAGAATTTGGAAAACTCTTTTTCTATGAGGTTATAAATCTAATAAGCGAGGACACATCAAAAAGTAGAATAGATGTAAATTTCAGAATCGCAAACGACCTACTAACTTTTGTAAAAAATCCATTAAGTTCCCCAACTTACATCGCAAACTTCACGATTAGCGCTGAGATCATCGATAAAGAAGGCAAATCAATAGCAAGAAAAATTTTCAGCGGGCACAGGGCAACTGACAACTTTGAAGAAACAAATTCAAAAGATATTTACACACAAGGCAACTTTCGGTTTGATTTAACCCCGGGAAACTACCGATTGATACTTTTGATAGAAGACGAACAATCTAATCAACTTTTAAGACGAGAACGAAATATAACCTTGAAACCATTCAAACCTTATTCTTTTGAAACTTCGGATTTAACGATTATTCAAGAAAGCAATCAAATCGGTGATACAATAATTTTGCTACCGACGAACATCGGAAATAGAGTTAATTTCGGAATGGATTTCACTGTTTATGTTCAATTCACCGATAAACCTACGGAGTTCAGTTATATTTTATTTTTTCTTTCAGAGTTCGGGAGAAAGAAAGAAATTAAAAAAGCGTCAATCCAACCTGACGAGATCACGAACAACAAAATATTTGTTTTCAAAGAAAACCCCGGCGACACTATTTTCACATATTTTTTGCTTCCATCTCAACCACAAAATTATTACTCGCTGCTTATTCCATTTAATGGTGACTCTCTTGATCTTGGGGAATACGAACTTTATTTTTATGTAAAATTTAAAGATACGACAGGGAAAGAAATCCAAAAAGCATTTTCAAAGCGATTTACCGTTGAGTGGATTGATATGCCTTTTTCGCTTCAAAATCTTGACTACGCAATTGAGATTTTGAATACATAGCAACCCCTGATGAGATGGCAAAGTTAAGATTTGGGACACCACAAGCAAGATTGATAAAATTTAAAGAATTTTGGGTTCAAAGAGATCCAACACCGAAAACAGTTTATAATGAACTTATGGCTGAATACTACCGCAGAGTCGATCATGCATATATAAATTTTGCAACAATGCGAGAGCGAGATGGTGCAAGAACAGATAGAGGAAAAGTTTTCATTCTGTATGGACAACCAACCAAAATCGAAAGAAAATACACACCTGGAAGATCAACAGAAGAAATATGGTACTACGAACCAATTAAAAGAAAGTTTGTCTTTGTTGATCAATACGGCTCTTTTAAATTAACATCAGTTGAAACTTATGCTCCCTAAAATCGCCATAACGATTGGGGATATAAACGGGATTGGTCCTGAAGTAGCGTTAAAATCTTTATCTCAAAAAATCGTCTTTTCAAAGACGAAATCTTTCATAATATCCCCACCCCAAATCGTTGAGATATATTGCAAAATGATGAATTTAAAATTCCACATTATGAAGAACGAAGATGATTTCTCACAGGAGATAAATGTGATCAATGTCTTTCCGATGAAGGGATTTAGAAACTTTGAGATTAACATTGGAAAACCAACTAAGACATCTGGCAAAATCGCAGGCGAATCAATAAGCATCGCAGTTGAACTATGTCTTCAAGGCAAAGCTCATGCCATTTGCACTGCGCCTGTCTCAAAGGAAGCATTAAAACTCGCTGGATTTAACTTTCCCGGACAAACTGAAATGATAGCTAAACTTTCCGACTCAAAGCGATATATTATGATGTTTGTAAATGAACAAATCAAACTTGGTCTTGTCACAATACATGTTCCAGTATCAAAAGTAAGCGAGATTCTTTCGGAAAAATTATTAACCGAAAAACTTGAAATTTTAATTGATTCATTAAAGTTTGACTTTGGCATAAGTTCACCAACGATAGCAGTTCTTGGTTTAAATCCACATGCAGGGGAGAATGGTTTAATAGGTGATGAAGAAGAAAAAATCATCAAACCAGTTTTAAAACGATTCAAAAGGAGAAAAATCAAAGTTGAAGGTCCGTTTCCATCAGATGGATTCTTCGGCGAGAAAAAATACAAAAACTATGACGCTGTCCTATCTATGTATCACGATCAAGGACTTATCCCAGTAAAGTTAATTGACTTTTACAGGACTGTTAACTTCTCAGCCGGACTTAAAATAGTTAGAACTTCACCAGACCACGGGACTGCATATGATATCGCCGG
>JBCNVC010000051.1:0-2065 GCA_039630395.1 Candidatus Kryptonium sp.
GTTTCCTGAACACCTCCGCAAAGATGATCCCATTTTATCTGGGACTCGGAGAGTATGTGTAATTGTTTGTTAGTATCAAAATCGCAAGTAGGTTTCGTTTCAAACAACACAAAGCGCCCGAAATAAAGCATATTATCTCTTTGAGAATTGGAATCTTTTTCTTGCCTTCGGTTGACCATATTTTTTACGCTCAACCATTCTCGGATCCCTCGTCAAGAGACCATATTGTCGCAAAATTTTTCTATATGTCTCATCAACTTTCAAAAGAGCTCTTGCTATACCAAGACGAATTGCGCCAGCTTGACCGGTCAAACCACCACCTTTAACATTTGCAATAACATCAAATTGTCCCATAGTGTTTGTCACAACCAAAGGTTGAATTATATCAACCCTATGCGACTCAATTGGAAAATAATTTTTAAAATCTCTCTTGTTCACGATTATCTTTCCTGTTCCAGGAAGCAAACGAACTCTCGCAACCGATGTTTTTCTTCTACCAACGGCATCATATGAAACTACAGGCATATGCTCTAATTCCTAATTTTTGTTTTACTTTAATAGCAATTCTTCGGGAATTGGCTCCGGTTTTTGAGCTTGGTGCGGATGCTCTGGACCAGCGTAAATTTTAAGTTTTCTTATCATCTTTCTTGCTAAACGATTTTTAGGAAGCATAAGTTTAACAGCGTGCCAGAGCACCCATTCAGGTTTTCTCTTCAAGAGATCTTTTAAACTTTCAAATTTCTCTCCACCCGGATAACCCGAATGGCTAAAATAAAACTTCTTTTCCTCCTTCTTCCCTGTGACTTTAATTTTTTCAGCATTAATTACAACAACAAAATCACCACAATCTACATGGGGTGAAAAAATCGGTTTATGTTTGCCTCTTAAAATTCTAGCAATGTTACTTGCCAACCTACCAAGGGTTTGACCCTCTGCATTGATTAAGTACCACTTTCTCTGATTAATTACTTCTTCTTTTTTAGGCGAAAAAGTCCTGTTTGCGATCGCATCGAAACGAGCCATTTCGGAGACCTACTTTTAAATTTTCAATTTTTGCTTACAAAAATAACACTTTCGGGTTTAAAAAACAAATTTACCCCTGAACAATTTTCCAATAACATAAATTAAAATTGATACAATTAACCCAGGAAACATTGGCTCAAGCCCGAGAGGATAAGACGGCTCCCCCAGCGGAGTTTTTGAAACTTGCCCCACTACAAATGAAACAAAAGAAAAAGCAAATCCGGAAACCATTATTAAAAAAGCATGCTTTGGAGTTGGAGTTAACCTTTCAAAATAACTCGTTATCACAGGAATCAAAAGACCCGGTATAGTCAAAGTCCCAATAATATACCATAAGTCAACAACCGAAGGGAAATAAATCGCAAGCAAAATTGAAGTCACAGATGTAATCACCAGTCCTATTCTCGTATAGAAATTTATCTTGCTTTCTTCATTGTGCTTCTTCTTCAACTTCCAAATTATATCATTTCCAATTGTGACTGCCGAAATAAAAACCAGCGTGTTTAAAGTTGACATTATCGTTGCAAGTAATCCAATATAAAACAAACCTTTCGCTATCTTTGGTAAAACTGCCTCAGCAAGAAGTGGATAAGCCATAACTGGGTGCTCAAGATTTGGCAATATCGCTCTTGAATAAAGTCCCGCAGTCATAGTCATGAAATCAAAAATCATCCAAAATAAAATTGAAACAAGAATTCCATACTTTGCTGTCTTTTCATCTTTTGCCGCATAACATCTCTGATAAAATCCAGGATCAACAAGCGTCCATACTGCAATCAAAAACCAAGCAATTATATATTGAATTGAATTACCACCCGTTAATGTTAAAATTTCCTTTGGAACATTTGAAACAATGAAATCAATTCCACCATATTTTGTGAAAGCGAAAGGGATTATCAAGCCAAAACCAACAAACATCAGAAAAAACTCAAAAATATCCGTGTAGACATCGGATTTAAACCCACCGGCGAAAAGATAACTTACCGAAATGATTGTGCTTATAACTATGCTTAGTTTTAAATCCAATCCGAAAATAATTTGA
>JBCNVC010000051.1:2156-9399 GCA_039630395.1 Candidatus Kryptonium sp.
TTAAACCCACCGGCGAAAAGATAACTTACCGAAATGATTGTGCTTATAACTATGCTTAGTTTTAAATCCAATCCGAAAATAATTTGAAAAAGAACGCCCAACATCAAAAAGTAAGGTGCAGGTGTGACTAAAACGAGAGTTAAAATTGTCCCCAAAAATGATGTCTTTTTATCGTATACTTGTGCAAGTCGATCTGGTATTGTGAAAAGTTTTGAACGACGAACTCGCCCAGCAAGCACAAAAGCAAATATAGCTCCAAAGATATAGTATGGTAACCCAAAAACAAGCCACACTGATAAACCATGTTTATATGAAAATTCACCAACTCCGAGTATTCCACCATACCATGTTGAAACAAGCGTAGCGACAAACATCGGTAAAGTTAAACTTCGTCCAGCAAGTAAATATTCCTCTACTGCGTTATCGCCCCCACCTTTCGCTTTGAATCCAATATAAAGAACACCGATAAAATACAATATGATAATCACTATATCCTCTAAGGCAAAGCTAACCATTACACTTTTAAACCAACTATTTTTCTTATAACGAAAACACCGCCTTGCTTCACATATATTGAAACTTTATTTGCTACTGCGACATTACTTATACCTTTGCCGCTAAAAACCAAATTTTCGTTTTTTAACTTAAATTTTAAACCCAATGTTTTTGAAACAAATGCTTTCCTACCGAGCGGAACAAGTGAAATCACATCACCCTTATTCACCTCAAATGAAAATTTGCCTGTTACAAAAAATATCTCTCCACTCTCCCAGATTATTCTCAACTTTGCTTTTTTGTGGAAATTCACAAGTACACTTAAATTTCCGAGGTTATGATCAATTCTATCCCCGAGCGCAGAAACTATGTCAATACTTGTATATCCACGATTAATTAAAAACTTAACAGACTTTTCAATGTCCGTGCTATCTTGATCCGTGTCAAGTATGATCTCGCTTCCCTTCTTTTGAAAAAAATTTTTCACTTTCTCTTCAATCGAGTCAAGGTCGCCAATTATAAAATTAGGTTGAATTTTAAGTTTGTAAGCTAAATTCGCACCACCATCCGCACAAGCTATGAAATCGTAATTTCCCAATATACTCATTAAAAAATTGCGCGATGGCATATCACCATTGCATATAAGAAGTGCTTTCAAAAGTCAGATTTATCAGTCTATTTTTTATACATATAAATATAAACTTGCCCACCCCCTTTTAAAAGAGGGTGGGAGAACAAAACTAAATTAATTTATAACTCAAAACCAATACTTACAAAATAATTACGCTCAGCAGCTGGATAAAATTCATCACCAACACCAGAAGCAGCATAAAGCGCATTGAAAAGGTTATTTACTTGTAGCTTTAACTCAACATTCTCGAAGCCTAAAACTTTATCAAACTTATATCCAACTGTTAAATCAAACACAGTGTAAGCATCAACTTTTCTATCAATTTTCCCGACATTGTTTGACGGGATGAGATTGAAGTTATCCGTGTAAAAATCACCGACATATTTTCCAAGAATTGAGAGCAAAAATCCTTCCCTTCTATAAGATAACCTGATTGAGCCAATATAATCTGGAAATCCAGCGATTCTCTTTCCATCAAGCGAAATTCTCTGCGGTGTCGAATATGATTCCCCAGTATAGGGGTTTTTCCAAACATATACACCGTGTTTTACTATCCTATTTCTGCTTATTGTCGCATTGCCATTTATCTCTAACCCTTCAATTAATAAATCTTTCAATTCAGCTGTCAATTCAACTCCAACATGCCTTGTTCTTTCGGCGTTTCCAACAATTGGATCACCAAATATATTTAATTGCCCACTTTTCACAAGCTCATCTTTGAAATCCATATAGTAAAAGTTCGCTGTAAATTTATAATTCTCTGCGAAATATCCTCCACCAAGCTCAACATCAAGAAGTCGCTCCGGCTTTACAAGTGGCTTTGAGAAATCATAACTTCCATCGGGCTTTACTTCAAAGTTCGGTTTCTTCCCCCATGGATACCAATATCCATCACTTGCATCATATAAGTCTCTTCTGCTCGGCTCTCTGCTCGTAATTGAGAAACTCCCAAATATGTTTATGTTTTTAGTTAAATCATAACTTATACCGACCTTCGGATTTAAGAAGTAAAATGGAACACTGAAATCATTGCTCACCCATTTTCTAGAAACATAGTCATAAAACTCCTTTTCGTCATAAAGTTTGTATCTGTTGTAAACAAACTGCAAACTCGCCATAATTCTTAATTCTGGCTTGATCCTGTAAAACTCGTGGATATAGAACGAAACTATGTCTTTTGCCCCATTATATTGATAAAATTTGTAATCGCTTGGTAATCTTTCGGGTAGATTTTGTGCCCAGACGATTTTGCCCCAATGTAGCCCTCTATGAATCCTAAGTTCAGCACCAACTGTCAATTCACCATCCCCATGTTTAAATGTTAATCTCGGTAGCCATCCCCATTGATTTAGATCAATAAAATATCTTGCTATTGCTTCGCCTGGATTTTTTGAAGGCACTGAAAATCCATATTTAAGGGCATATGGGCTTGAGAGACGGAAATAAATTGTATCAGCCCAAGAAGCGTCCATGTCCCAAAATCCAACACCGCGAATATAGAACAAAGTGTTGTTAAGAATTAATTTATCGTTCAACCTCAACTCATGCAAAAGTTCATAATGTGGCTGGCTAAAATTCTCAATTTCATCATCTCTTGTTGTGACATCCATATAATTTAAGTTTGCTCTTCTTTTGTTCTTGTCTTTAACCCACGCCTTCGGAATACCACGATAAACAAGGTGATCTTCAAATGGTCCACCATAAAGATTTATTTGCGTCGTCATGTTCTCGTCATATCTTGTCGCACTGAAAAAGTAAGCAGGAAATCTTGCCCATGACTTCTCTCTGTATCCATCGGTCGCAATATATGAAAGGCGACTATAAAGTGAGTACTTGTTCTGAATTAAACCAGAATTTATAGCGATTGAATGTTTTTTAGTGTTATAACTTCCATATCCAGTGAAAAATGAAATTTTAGGTTCAAGTGAAAAGTTCGAAGTTATGATATTTACAGATCCACCGATTGCGGGAGGTCCGTAAAATGCGCTCCCAGCTCCACGCTGAACTTGCACACCTCCAGCGCTTGCAAGTAAATCCGGCATATCGAGCCAATAAACTCCATGGTCCTCAGGATCATTCTGAGGTATTCCATTGACGAGAACGGAAATTCGCCTCTGGTCAAATCCACGAAGATTTAAATAATTATACCCTATTCCATTCCCAGACCAAGAATAAGACAAAACAGACGGAAGCTCCGAAAGCAAAATTGGAACATCTTGCGTCGTGTAAAAATCTTTTATTTTTTGTTTTTCAAGATTTGAAAAAACAACCGGGGATTCCCGTTCCGTTGCTATTAAGGCAGTGACAACGACAGTTTGAGATGGAAGTACAGTAGGTTTAAGATAAAAAGTTAAACTTACCTCCGTTTCAGGTGCTAAATCAATTGTTCTTTTTTGCTTCTCATAACCAACATAACTTGCAATTATGTTTATTCTTCCAGCTGGAACATTTACCATTTCAAAATAGCCATTTTGATCCGTTGCTGAGCCAAAAGGTAAATTTTCCAAATAAACATTTGCGTTAGGAAGTGGTTTGCCAGTTTCGTTGTCAAAAACATAACCTTTTATTTTGCTCTGGGCAAACAAAGAAAATGCAAAGATTTGAAATAGCAAGAAGAAAGTTAATAGTTTCTTCATGGCTTTATTGATTTTTTGTTTTGGATTTTAAATTCCGTGGGGGTGGATATTGCTGAGAGGTGGGTAAAAAAGTAGGGATAAACAACAAAAAAGCCGTTTTTCCACAAATTCAGCATAGGGAAAAACGGCTTTGGATTAATTTTCTCAATCTATGACCCGTTTCCCTACGCTGGCATTACCCAGATCAGGTTCAAGGGGTATACTCTCAGCCTCCCGAAATTTCGGGAAGCACCCCCACGGGTCACAAAACCATCAAAGAACAAAATTTTGCATTTAAAATTTAACACAGAGAAAAATAATAAGCAAATTTACCACTCAAGCATTTCGCCATGCCTGAAAACTTTAAAATTATTCTCGTTAAGATTTAATTTCTTAACATGATTCATCAATCTAATTGGCGGTTCATCACATCTTTCATCAGATAGATCAAAAGTTCCCCAGTGCATTGCACAAAAGATTTTTCCCTTCAACTCAAGATAAGCTTTAACTGCCTCTTCTGGATTCATATGCACTGGTCTCATCATCTCCGCTGGCTCATAAGATCCAATTGGAAGACAAACTACATCAAAAGGACCAAATACATCACCAATTAACTTAAAACCAAAGAAATAACCAGAATCACCACCGAAGTAAAACCTTTTTCTTCCGGTCACAACATATCCACCCCAAAGAGTTTCATTTAAATCATTTATCCATCTACCAGAGAAGTGTTGCGTCGGAGTGAATATGATTTTTAATCCCTTAAACTCAAACTCATCCCACCAATCAAGTTCAAAAGCATTTTCCCCTATCCCTTCGTCATCAAGCAATTTCTTTACTTTCAATGGCACAAAAATTTTAACATCAGGATTTAGTTCAACTATCTTCTTCAAACTAAAAATATCAAGATGGTCATAATGATTATGAGAAATTATAACAAAGTCAATTTTTGGAAGTCGTTCAATTTCAAAAGCTGGCGGGACATATCTTCTTGAACCCACCTTATTACCAAACGGACCAACTTTATCGCTAAATACTGGATCTGTGATAAAATTAACACCGTCCATTTGAACAAGAAATGTCGAATGACCAACCCATGTTATTTTATTTTCAGGATTTCTTTGCTCGTAAATTTTATTATTGAATTTAACAATTTGAAAATCACATTTTCTTCTCTCATCCCCACCTCCAAATATCGCCTCAAAAATTCTTTTCACAATAAATGGAAAAGCCACGGAAAATTTCCCGCGCTTGAAGTTTGGATCAAGATTATAAAATTTCCCATTTATATTTATGCTCCCGTATTTAGCTTTCAAAGTATCCTTTCCATCGTATGCCATACTACTAAGAGAAAATATAAAAATAAAGCCCAAAAGAAACGGAAACTTCAACATTTAAGCTAACTCCATCTTTGTTACACTTTAAAATTTAAAATTAACTTTTGCCTTTCTCTGTTCCCTTAATGAAACTTAAAATTTTATCATGTAATTTATCGCTTGCAACTATAACCCCACTTTTTCTGACATTTATTTGGTTATAAAAAATTTTTTCTCCGTATGAATCTGTCACCTTCAAACCAGCTTCCTCTGCAATGAGATGAGCTCCCGCAAGATCCCACTCGCTTTTGTTAAAAACACTCACAACTGCATCCGCCCAGCCACCTGCAACGCTTACTATTTTATATGCAATGCTCTCCCTAAATTTTGCAACACCAAATACTTCAACGAGATCTTTTATAAAATCAACTTTTTCCATCTCCTTCCTGCTAACGATAATTGAAATTTTATCAAACGATTCAATTGAACTTCCCAATTTGATCAAATAATTCCTATATTCATCCAATGAATCAAATCTCAAGCCCTCTTCCACGTAATCCCGTAGCAGATATGAACCGTTCCCTTTAACACCAAAATAAAGTTCTTTAGTTGCCGGATTGTAAACTACGCCAAGCACAGGTTTGTTCAACTCAACGAGCGCAACTGAAACCGCAAATTCTGGAACTCCTTTTAAAAAATCATTTGTTCCATCGAGCGGATCAACGATCCAAACCCTTTGCTTTTCCAATCTTGACATATCATCCACCGTTTCCTCTGAAAGCCACCCATCATTTGGAAAAACAGAAAGAATCTTATCTCTTAAAATCTCATTTGATTCAACATCGGCACTTGTGACGGGACTTCCACGACCTGATTTGCTTTTGTATTTGATATCATAGTTTTTCTCGCTGAAGTAGCGCATCAAAATTTCCCCAGCTTTAAGAGAAGCATTAATTGCTACCTCAAGTTCCTTCAAAAGGTTCATTTCGCTTCAAAGTTTTTTGAAAAATTATTTTAAACGAAATTAAAAACAAAACAAATCATCTTTGAATTATCCAGCGAACGAGCAAATTTCAATTGACAAAATAAAACAGACCCAAGTTTTTACTCTCCAAACGATCAATGATTTTTCTGTCAACTGTCAATTTGCTTTTATTTGGATAAATTTTTAAAATTTTTAACGAGAAAACTAAAAAATATAACAAGACTGAAACTTTGCCTTGGATTTTGAGAATGACATTGCTTTTGTTTGGATTTCTGTTTTTAATTTATCTATTTCTCTCAATTAAAGTATCAAACGCCGTTAAACAAGTAGCAAATGTAAACCACAAAACTGTTAAATTTTTAGCTATAATTATTCCGCTTTATCTTCTCTCCTACCCATTGATCGGTCTCGTTGGATACATAGGAGGTTTTCAAAGCATAATCTCAGCTTTTAGATTCGGAAATAAAATTCTTGATGTTTTCTTTGTCTATCCATTTTGGTTCGGGCTTGTCTTTGCAATTCAAACCATTTTACCAATACTTGCAATTGACATTATAAAATTTATCATTTCCCCTTTCGTCGCGTCAGTAATTCAGATGAAGATAAATTTCATCTATCCGCGATTGATTATTTTGCTTACACTTACCATGGCTTTATATTCTGGAATAAAAATTTACACTGATGTTAACTCAATAGAACTCAACACGATAGATTTAAAATTACAAATTCCACCTTCCTTGAACGGACTCAAAATAGTTCACATAAGCGACATCCAAGCTGACGCCAAAACCCAGAAAGAAAAGATAGAAAAGTATATAAAGCTTGTAAATTCGCTTGAACCAGACATCGTCGTTTTCACAGGTGATATTGTCACTCACGGAACCACATATATACCTATCGGAGTTGAAATGATTTCAAAAATAAAATCAAAATTTGGGCTCTATTCCTGCATTGGGGATCATGACTATTGGGCTGGGCTTGGTTTTATCTCAAATGAAATGAAGAAATATGGATTAAAACTATACGACAATGAAAACGCAGTAATAAAAATCGACAGCGCAACGATTGGTTTAACCCTTGTAACAAACATCTACAGCAGACGACCGAGCGATGATGATCTTTTAAAACTTGCTTCCCAAAACAAAGCTGATCTCAAAATTTTCATAACACATCAACCGTCGGAAAATCTTGTTAAATTCGC
>JBCNVC010000051.1:9497-11551 GCA_039630395.1 Candidatus Kryptonium sp.
TAAAACTTGCTTCCCAAAACAAAGCTGATCTCAAAATTTTCATAACACATCAACCGTCGGAAAATCTTGTTAAATTCGCCCACGAAAACGGCTATAAAATTTTTCTCGCTGGACACACCCATGGTGGTCAAGTTGTTTTTTCGTTTTTCGGTTATAAACTGATACCATCAAAAATTGAATCTAAATATGCTTCCGGCTATTACTATCTTAACTCGATGCTGATAAATGTTAATAGAGGACTTGGTTTCACACTTGCGCCAATAAGATTTAATGCTCCGGCAGAGGTAACGCTAATAAAATTGTCTTCACAAAATTAAATGCGAGCTCTTTTTCCCTGCTTAGTCATAATCTTAACAATTATTGGATGCACAAGAGAAATTAAGCAAATAACAGGACCCGATACGATCCCACCATCACCACCACAAGGGATATATGTTTATTTCGCTGGCGATGGAATGATAATCCTTGTGTGGCAGAACAATAAAGAATCAGATTTCGCCTTTTACAAAATCTATCGCTCAACCGACAATCTAAATTTTTCATTTATCTCAAAAACCTACGAGAACATATTTTCTGATAAGGAGCTTGACTATGATACAACATACTACTATTACATAACTGCTGTTGATAATTCTGGGAACGAAAGCGAACCTAGCATAATCGTAAGCGCAAAACCACGAAATCTTTATCCCCCTGTTCAACCATATGGCTTAACAGTTGAAGCTCACAATGATCCAGATGGGATATATGTTAATTTAAGCTGGCTTAAAAATCCCGATGGCGACATAAAACATTACAAAATTTTTAGATCCGTAACTCCTAACTTTACAATCCACGATTCAAATCTCGTTGGAATTTCAAACAAAAATTTTTATCGCGATACTTTAAAGCTTTCAATAAATCAAAGATATTATTATAAAATTGTCGCAACCGATAAAGGTGGTCTTGAAAGCAGACCAAGCTTCGAAGAGGACGATATAATTCTAAAACAACCAGAACTTATCAAGCCAGAAAATAATACGATAACAAGCTACGATATTACTTTCACCTGGAAAAAAGTTGAAAATGCATCCGGTTGTATCATATTTGTATCCACTTCAAGATTCGGAAATGAGATATGGAAAAAAGTTATTTATCCCGAGAATTCGATTGATACGATTTCGGTTTCCTACACTGGTCCTATTTTACGAAGTGGGAGAACATATTTTTGGAAAGTAGCAACTTTTACAAAAGGAGAGAATATCATAAATTCAATCAGTGAAATCAGAAGTTTTACGGTGCTTTTGCGATGATTGAAGCGATCAACATAATTAAATACTTTGATAAAAAGGCGGTTTTAGATAACATAAGTTTTAGCGTTAAAAAGGGGGAGATATGTGGATACATTGGACCAAATGGCGCTGGAAAAACAACGACTATAAAAATTCTAATCGGAATGTTAAAACCATCCGGAGGAACAGCATATGTAGATGGTATAAATGTAGTTGAAAATCCAACCGCCATAAAGAAAATAATAGGTTATGTCCCAGAATCAGGTGGTTTATTTGAAACGCTAACCCCTGTTGAGTTTCTTACATTCGTTGGGCGAATTTACCAGATGAACGAGACAGCCATTCAGAGGAAAATCGATGAACTCATGGAAATTTTTGAAATACATGAACATAAAAATGAAACGATGTTAAGTTTCTCAAAAGGTATGAAACAAAAAGTTGTTTTGATCTCCGCACTCATGCACGATCCAAAAGTCCTTTTTCTTGATGAACCTTTAAATGGTCTTGATGCGAATGCAATTCAAGTTTTCAAGGAAATCATAAAAAAACTTGCTGAGATCGGTAGAACAATTTTTTATTCATCTCATTTGCTTGATGTGATTGAAAAGATTTGTGATAAACTCATAATAATCAATCGTGGCAAGATCATTGCAACTGGAACGGTTGACGAGATATTGAAAATTGCTAATGTATCTGATCTAAACGATGCATTCGCGAAATTGATCGGGAATGAAGAACTTGAAAAGAAAGTCCAAAGTTTTATTAGCAGGATAAAATAGTTTC
>JBCNVC010000052.1:0-11169 GCA_039630395.1 Candidatus Kryptonium sp.
ATTCCATATCGCTTCGCTCATATATCCCCGAAACTTTCAATAAATCGGTTAAAATCGTAACTATTTCGTGCTTGAAGTTTTCTATACCAGCTGTTCTCGTTTGAAGGATGAGGTAGTTGTTAAATTTATCTACAATAAGTCCTGGTATCTCGTCAGCTTCTGCGTGAATTAGGCGTAATGCGCTTGATTTGATTTTTAATTTTTTTCTTCTATCAATTGCTTCTTTTATTTTGCTTCTGAAAAAGTTATTATTGATTTTTTCATTATTTCGCGTCAGAATTCGTGCAACTATGTGAGATTTAGGGTTGAAAAACGCTTTCCCAAGGAATTCGTCCGTTGCACTTTTTACATCAACTATTTGAACAGGTTCGTTTTTAAGCTTCTCAAAGTTTTCTATTTCGTCTCTAAATATCCATAGATAAAAATTTTTTATTTTTTTCTCTTTGCCCTTTTTCAATGTGATTTCCATTTAAGCAGGTTCGCAATTTTTTGGGTTAATTTTGCAAATTTTTAGCAAGCATTTTAAAACTTGATTTTTCCAGTTCGTTTTAATATATTTTACCTGAAATTTATCGGGGCGTAGCGCAGATGGTTAGCGCGCTTGCCTTGGGAGCAAGAGGTCCCCGGTTCAAGTCCGGGCGCCCCGACTCTTTACTTAAAATTTTCTTTTCCTTACTAAACCATCAATTGAAAGTCCCTCACCGCCCTTAAAAACGAACACAAGTGCTATCAGGAAATATAAAGCGGCTAATTCAAATCTCATATCTGTTGTAAGATGCCTGTAAACCGCAACAGCCATCGTAATACCAATAAAGATCGCTGAATATCTTGTAAATAATCCAATTGCAAGCAAAATTCCTCCGACAAATTCCGATAAGGTAGCAGCAAGAGCGAAAAATTCTGGAGCCGGAAAACCAATATCTTTAACTGTATTCAAAAATCTCCATTCATTGCCTTTGACAAAATATCCAAATGCTGATTTAGCTTTGCTAAGCCCATGAAAATATGAAAGCATTAAGCCGGAACCAAAACGAAATAAAGAGAATACTATATCAGATGCCCTTGACATTGAATTAATCCTTTTTGGTTTTTAAGATAAAACTTTCAAAAGAAAATTTCAACCTGATGAACTTTGCCACAACCACAGGCAGGTAATCTGTTGTCAGTTAGTCTTTGTGCATCAAGTTTTATATAAAATTCGCCCGTTTTTTTATAATTAAACTCATAAACGCAATTTCTGTAAACTCTTTTAACATAGATTTCATTCCATTCAGCTGGAAAAACTGGGTGCGTGATATAAATCCCATCGTAATCTGGTTTGATCCCGCAGATGTATTCAAGAAAAGATTTGAACATCCAAACAGATGAGCTTGTAAGCCAGGTAAAAGAAGCCTCACCGAAGTGTGGCGAATCTTTACCGCAAATATACTCTGGATAGACGAAAGGCTCGGCTTTATATCTTTTATCATTTAGAAATTTTAAAGGTAGAAGTTTGGTGTAAATTTCAAAAGATTTTTCTTTGAAAATATCTGAAAAAGTTGAGAAAGCCATTATAGCCCAGGCATTTGCGGTGATTGAGAAACTTGCGTTTTCTCTTTCACCTGCGATCAATCTATTTATTATTCCAAGTTTATCATCTGGTGTTGTGTAAGCGGGATCAAGCAAAAGGAAACCATATGTTGACTCGAGGAATTCAATTACAGAATTTAAACATTTGATTTTTCTGTTTTTGTCGCAAGCATCGCTTAACACAGCCCATATCTGTGGTTCAAGGTGAATTTTACCTTCCTTTGAGAAATAACTCCCGATTTTTTCACCATCTTTCATAAATCCTCTTATAAACCAACCTGCATTGTTAAGTTTTTTATATTCCTCATAGCAATGTTTGTTTATAGCATTTTTGAGGTTTTCTCGTTCAATTTTGTATTTTTCAACTTCAATTCCTAAAAATTCATTTAACTTTATCCATTCATTTAGAACATAAAGTAAAATCAAACTTGTAAGAGTTGACTCAATGCGCTCGTTGGATAGTTTTTCAAAGATAAGTTGGTGATCCCCGCGTTGGCTGAGAACAAAATCTATTCCCTTTTTCAAATGCTCGTATATTGAATTGGTCTCATCTGAATCGTAATAATTTAAATTCTCTTCTAAAACTTTAAAATCCCCTGTTTCTTTTAAATATTCAAATGTTGCGATGCAAAGCCACAGTGGATTGTCAGTTTGGTCTGAGTGTGTTGTGAAATTGTTGAGTAGATTGAAACTATCGAAAGTTTTTCCATTTGAGAATTGAAGCTTAAAAAGATATATAAGTCGCTCTTTACAGAAATTATGATTTATCGGCAAAATTCCGATAATTGATTGAGCTAAATCTTTATATTTGATTGAATCGGAAGCGGATGTGTGACTGCTTGCAGAATGTCCGCCCCAGTAAAAATAAATTAGATTTTGGTATTTATTCCATTTATTTACAAAAACATTTATGTTTTCATCAGGTGTTTTTATTTTCACACCTTTTTCAAATAGCTCATCCCTGTAAAAAGAAAGCATTTTCTCAAAGTCGTTTTTTGCAACTTCAATTTTAGCCTCGGCTTTTGTTCTTTCGTTTAAAACCCCTAATGCAATTAAAATTTCTTTTTCATCATCATTTTCAATTTGAATATCATGTTGGAATGAAAAAATTGCTTCCCTTCCACTTGCTATTGATTCGAAACACCAACCTTCTTTTACAGCTTGTGGAAGTTCAACCGTTCCATTCCCTATAAATGCTGATTTCAAACAATCAAATGATTCAGGTGTTGGCTCAGATGAAAAGAAGACGATCTTATCCCAAAGATTATTTGTCGCAAAGAGCGTTTGCTCATTTATCCAAGTTTTGATGAAAAGTTCTTGGTAGTATGGATCAAAAATTGAGGAGCATAAGTTACCAAGAGAAAGTTCTACGGCAGAAAAAACTTTTAAATTCTTTCTTCCACCTGATTCATTTCTTATTTTCACAAACCAATATTCAAGGTCTTTGTCGATCGGGACGAAATAAGTGATTTCGCAGTAGATTTTATTTTTCAATGATTCAATTTTCAAGTAACCAATTCCAAAACAAGCTTTCCAAGAATTAAATTCATAAACTTTCGGTAAATTGATGCACCAGTTTTCTTCCGTCAAGATATCTTTTATGTAAATAAAGCGTCCAAGTTGCGAGTTCATCCTTGGAGCCCATTTGATGATGGAATTAAATGTTGGGTGTTCATAGAAGCTATGTCCCGTTCCATTATACAGGACAAGGGAAGTATATTTTCCATTTGTGAGTATAATTGACCAATCGGCGTTTGGGATTTCTTCAAGCGTTATTTCTCCGCTTTCAATGTTCAGATTTCTTCTCATAAGCAGTTGCAATTTTTAATGAATATGTTTAAATTTTCTGTTGTAATAAGTTATTGAAAATGAATTAAATTTGAAAAACCTTTCACATTTCCAAAGTTTTGAGATGAAACAAAAAGTTTAAAACTGATGGAATTAAAAATCGGTTCGGAGGAGAAAAAAAGGTATCATAAGACGATAGTCGTTTTAATGTATGTTTTAATTAGTGTCTTAATTTCAAATTTTATTGTGTTTATCAGCGAATGGATTTATAGAGGGGTAGTTAAAAATGTTTTTTATTTTGTGGCTCCAACTGTCGTTGGTGTATTACTTGGGATTGCGTTCGCAATTTTAAGATTTTCAATCGAGCGAAGAATTGCTGAAACGAAAAGATTTTGGGAAAGCATTTTTCAATCTACTGTAAATGGCATAATTTTAACTGACTTGACAGGCAAGATAAAGTATGCAAACAGTTATGCTATTAACTTTCATGGCTACACGCTTGATGAAATAAAGGAATTTTACATTTTTGATTTTGTTGTTCCTGATTTTATTGAGGTTGTTCGCGAATATATTAAATATGTAGTTGAGGGCAAAGGGCAGGGGGAAGTTGAAGTTGGATTTATAACGAAAAGTGGTGCTGTTAGATATGCTGAGTTGAGTGGACAACTGATAAAATATGGGGCAACAGAATTGATTCAATTTGTTGAAGTTGATACGACTGAAAAAAGGCGTTTTGAAGATGAATTAATAGAAGCGGAACGAAGATATAGGGAGCTTTTTGAGAACGCAGTTATTGGAGTTTATAGATCAACTCCAGATGGCAAGATAATTGATGTGAATTCTGCATTTGTTAGAATGTTTGGTGCAAAGGATAAGTTTGATATATTGCGAAGGAACGCCTCTGAGTTCTATGTTAATCCAGAGGATAGAGAAAAATTTATTCGTGCTTTGGAAATTTCTGATTCAGTTTCAAATTTCGAGAATCGTTTGAAACGCCTTGACGGAAAGGAGATATATGTCCGTGAGCATGTTAGAGCGGTTAAGGATTCTGTTGGAAATGTTCTTTATTATGAAGGTATGATAGAAGATATAACAGAGCAAAAAATATGGGAGGAAAAACTGAAAGAGTCAGAAGCAAAGTATAGAACGCTCGTTGAAGGTTCCCTCGTTGGAACATATATTTTTCAAGATGGCAGGTTTAAATTTGCCAGCGGACAGATTGTCTCAATTCTTGGATTCAAAAGTGAAGAAATACTTGATACAAGAACGATTCTTGATTTCGTCCATCCTGATGATAGGAAAAAGGTGATGGTAAGGTTTGACTTAGGTTTGAAAGGTGATCTCCCTGTGGCAAATTTCTCGTTTAGGGTCTTAAAGAAAAACGGCGAAATTGCTTGGGTTGAAGTCCTTAACAATATCATAACTTACGACGGTAAGCCCGCAATTCTTGGAACGATGCTTGATATAACAGATAAAGTAAAGGCAGAACAAAGGAATCGTATTCTATCAAACTTATTACTTAATCTAAATGATGGTGTTGTTATAACCGATGAACAAGGGAATATACTTGAGGTAAATGATGCTTTTTGTAGAATCACTGGCTGCTCAAAAGATGAAGTGATTGGTAAAAATCCGAGAATTTTAAAATCGGGGCTTTCACAAGACCGGAGTTTTACAAAGATATGTGGGAGTCAATTTTAACTAAAGGTTACTGGTCTGGTGAAATAATAAATAAAAAGAAAAATGGTGAATTTTATTTCGCTTTTCTTTCAATCGCATCAGTCAAAGATGAACTTCATGGGGTAACATACTATCTTGGGATTCAATCTGATATAACAGAAAAGAAAAAAATAGAGGAGCAGATAAGGTATCAAGCAAATCTACTTGAGAATGTTAATGACGCTATAATTGCAGCGGATTTAAATTATAGAATAACTTCATGGAATAAGGCAGCAGAAAGAATGTATGGATATAAGTCCGAAGAAGTTATAGGAAAAGAAATATCTGAAGTTGTGCCAGTGGAGTTTCCGAATATATCAAGAGATGAGGTTAGAAAAATGATTCTTGAAAAGGGCTTTTGGAAAGGTGAAGCGATCCATTACAATAGATTTGGCGAGAAAATTTATGTGAGTTCATCTATTACGATTGTGAGAGATTCTCAGGGCAATCCGATTGGAACAGTCGGGATAAACCGTGATATAACTGAGCAGAAGAAAGCTGAGGAAAAATTAAAACTATATGCTGAACAGCTTGAAATTGCGAATGCGCAACTTCAAGAGTTAAACAAACTTAAAAGTGAATTTCTTGCAAACACATCCCACGAATTAAGGACTCCGTTAAATTCAATTATTGGATTTTTAAATTTAATAAAAGAAGGATTGTACGAAAACCAAGAAGAAATGCTGAAATTTGTTGACAATGCTTTGATGAGTGCAAAACATCTTTTGAACATAATAAATGATATACTTGATATCGCAAAGATAGAAGCGGGTAAACTTGAACTTAACATTGAAGATATTGAGGTATCAGAACTTCTCTATGAAGTTTGGACATTATCCCATGTTCAAGCTGAGCAGAAAAAGCTTGAATATAAATTCATTTATCCAGAGGGTAAGGTCTTTGTAAAGGGTGATAGAAACAGATTGAAGCAAATTCTTTTAAATTTAATTGGAAATTCAATTAAATTTACACATAAAGGAGGTATAACAGTAAAAGCGGAGGTTTTTGAAGAGAAAGGATTTTGTCAATTTACAGTTTCAGATACAGGCATAGGGATTGCGAAAGAAAAACAGGCAAAGCTTTTCCAAAAGTTTGTCCAAGCAGACGGGACAACCACGAGGAAATACGGTGGCACAGGGCTCGGACTTGCAATTACAAAAGGTTTGGTGGAATTAATGGGAGGAATTATAGATCTTTACAGCGAGGGTGAAGGGAAAGGAACGACTGTGATATTTACGATTCCTTTATCTAGAATTTCATATGGTGAAAAATTTGAAATTGAGCAAGGAAAAATTTATGGCGATTCTGGTCTATTGATCCTTGCTGTGGATGATGATGCGAGATTTGCTAATTTTTTGAAAACATTTCTTGTGAAAAATTCATTTAGATTTGCTTGGGCAGACAACGCTGAAGATGGATGGAACTATATTTTAAAACTTAAACCAGATGTTTTAATAATTGATTACGCAATTCCATATAAAGCTTCAGCTTTGATAAAAAATGGATTTGACCTTGTTTTAAAAGTTTATGACACCCCTGAATTTCAAGATACACCAGTTATAATTTTGACGGGACATCCACAAAAGGTAAGGGAATTGTTAAAGCTTTCCTTTATCAATTTCCAGCCAAATGTTCTTGAAAAACCAATTGAGCCAAATTATCTTTTAAATTTGCTTAGACAATATGTTAAGGAAAAGGACGAGGTTAATATCTTGCTTGCAGATGATGATGTAAATATTGAGCTTTATTTGAGGAAAATCTTGCCTGATATATACAAAATTGATTATGCTAAAAACGGCAGGGAAGCGATCGAGAAGATTAAAGTAAATAATTACGATATCCTTCTCCTTGATTTAATGATGCCTGAAGTTAATGGTTATGATGTTATAAGAGAGTTAAGGTTAAATAAACTTGCGCCTGAGCTTCCGATACTTGTAATAACTAATTTCCCTGATCCAGCAACCGATGAGGAAAGGGATCTATTATCAAAGAGTATGGGCATAATTGTTCTCGATAAAAGTGAGCTTAATTTGGACCCAGCGAAATTGATTGATTTAATAAACAAGCAAATCAAAACAAAACAAAAGTAAATAATGCCTCATATTCTTGTTGTTGAGGATGATGTTATGACCGCACAACTTTTTGAAATAATTTTAAAACGAAAAGGTGGATTTGAAGTAACTGTAACAGACGATGGAGAAAAAATAATGGAATTGATAAAATCTGGGGGGGTGGATTTAGTGATAATGGATGTTTCGCTTCCCGGGACATTTGTAGATGGTGTTCAAGTTGATGGGTTAAAGTTAACAAGGATGATAAAGGAAAATGAAACAACCGCCAGAATTCCAGTTATACTTGCAACAGCCCATGCAATGCGTGGAGATGCCGAAAGATTTCTTGAGGAAAGTAAAGCTGATGATTATATCGCAAAACCAATTAGTGATCATAATTTTTTAATTCAAAAAATTAAAGAGCATTTGAAAAGTGAATGAAGAAACAAAAGGAAGAATTTTAATAGTTGAGGATGATCAAAACTATGCTGAGATCTTAAAAAGGGTGATAACAAAGAATGGGTATGATGTTAAACTTGCTTATGATGGAATTGATGGATTTAATCAAATGGTGGAGTACAAACCAGATATCGCCATAGTTGATTGGATGATGCCTGGAATGTCTGGGATCGAGTTGGTCAGGAAGATCAAAGAAGATCAAGAATTAAAATTTTGTTATGTTATAATGCTTACAGCAAGAGTTGAAACAGAGGACAAAGTGACAGGATTGGAGGCTGGAGCCGATGATTTTATCACCAAGCCTGTTGATTTCAGTGAGCTTATCGCAAGAATAAAAGTTGGATTAAGGATAAAAGCACTTCAATCTGAGATAGCTGAACTTCAGCATGAAGTTGCACTTTTGGAAATGGCGCGAACCTTAGGTCATGAGATAAACAATCCGTTGAATATAATCTATCTTTCGATTGAGCTTATAAATCGTTCGTTGAAAGACGGCGACGCTGAAAAAATTAAGGAAAATTTAGCTCGCGTTTTTCAAGCCTCTGAAAGAATAAAAGAAATTGTTAATAAACTTATCTCCCTTCGTAAACCCACCTTCAAAAATTATGTTGATGGTAAGCGAATGCTCGACCTTGGTAAAGAATAAATTACCAACCTCAACTACCTATCTTTTTGTAATTTTTACCAATCATCGCATGTTTTTAAGTAAAATCCCTTATAATTTAAGCAAATTTTAAGCTAATTTTTGTGTTTTATTACTGGCATATTAATTGCATTTTGAGGATTGTGAGATCGTTAAAACTAAAAATTTCTGGGAATGCATGTTGTTTGTAAAATTTTGATTTATACGAACGATGTGGGTTTCAAATATAAAATGAGCAAAGTTTTTGAAAACGAAAAATATATGATAAAAATTGTTGAAATGTTCACCGATGTTGTTGAAGTGTTGCACTTTGAGTTGTATGATGTATTGGTGATTGAAACGGAATTTTTGAGTGAAATGAACAAGCTTCTAAAAATTGCAGACAACATTTTGCTTGGTATACCTATCGTCGTCGCTTGTGGTGAGGATGGATTAAGGGTTGAAAATGGTAATAATTCAAAGTTTTATTTCTTGAACAAGTTTGCTGGAGCAGAAGAATGGAAGAGGGTAATTCAAATGGCTGTAAGCGAGAATTATATCATAAACATTAAGAAAATTTGAACATGCTATCACTTATAGTTCAAAGCTTGACTTTTGCGATTTTTATAGGTGTTTTTCTGGTTGCACTAAAAATTTTGAAGGATAGAGTTTGGGGATTAAAATGGACTTTCGTGAGCGTGTTATTTTTCTGGCTCACTGGAGTTATGCTCACGGATTTAAATTTTGTTTCTTTGACATTTCTTGTGGTTGGAATTGTTACAGGTATTTATGGGTTAATTTTATTATCAAGGGAAAGAGATAAAAATGAAAAGAACAAAATAACATCAATTGAATCTGCGATAGATTCTATAATTGAAAAAACAGGCGCAAAAGGTATAATAATTGCTTGGAACGATCTTAATGGGAATTCAAAAACTGTCATTAAATATGGTAAAGATGAAGAATGTTTAATGACAATAATCCCAATTAGTTTAAGTGATACTTCTATTTGTTATATTGTCCTTTACGGAGATAAACCATTTGTGGATTTTAAAAAGGATGATTTAGAGGTTGAGATCAGCTTTGGAAAACTTTACATTGAAAATTTGAATTCGCACTTTTTGTATAAAAATCGTCAACAATTTTTCTTATTACCTTGATATGATCTGGCGTTGTCCCACAGCATCCTCCAATTATGTTCGCCCCGAGTTCAATAAGTTTCATAACAGATTCGGCTATATTTTCCGGTGTATCTGGATAAACCAGTTTGTTATCAACTATACGAGGAACGCCGGCTGACGGGTTTACAAGTATTGGAACTTCTTTCGTAATTGATTTAAAGTATCTTGCAATCTCAACCATTTCGGCAAATCCATTTCCGCAATTTGCTCCAATGATTTCAGGTCCAAGACTTAACATCTCTTTAATAGCAGTTTTAATATCAATCCCTGAATATGTTTCAAAGCCGTTCCTCACTCTACGAAAGCTCATTGATAGTGCTATCGGCAATTTTGTCTCGGTGCGTGCGATTTGATAGGCTATTCTCATTTCATCAGAAAAAATCATGGTTTCAATCAAAATCACATCAACATTGCCATCAGCTAAACCACAGATTTGTTCAGAAAAGTAATTAGCGATCTTTTTAAAATCGTTTTTTTGTGGTTTTAAACCGGTTGGTCCGACGCTTCCAAAGATAAGCACATTGGGAGGTCTTACCTTGTTGGCTATTTGTGCGGATATCTTGTTAAGTTCGTATATGTTAATGGAGATATTTTTCAACCTTGCTAAATTTGCCCCGAATGAATTTGTCGTTATTATTTCAGCGCCAGCATTTATGTAATCAAGATGAAGAGATTCAACAATCTCAGGTTTAGTTAAATTTAAAATCTCAGGAATTTTTTCGTTTGAGCGTTTTAATAGTTCAGTGCCGATTGCTCCATCGCATACAAGCGTTCTGTTTATTAATTGCTTAAGCATAAACTTTTTATAATCTTTGCGATTTGAGTTGAAGTATCAAATAAAATTTTCTCGGCTTTTTTAATTGCGTATGTTTCTTTCATTCCAAGGTGGGTCATGCTTATGATTGATGTCAATCCAAGCATATTTGCAAGTTCATTAGCCTCGCCTTCAATTTTTCCAACTATTGCGAGCACAGGTATATCTCCAGCTCTTTCTATTATACCTTTGATTGCTTTTCCATATTTAACTTGCGAGTCAATTTTCCCCTCGCCTGTTATTATGAGTTTTGAGTTTTTAATTTTTTCGTCAAATGAAACGATGTCGAGAAACAAATCAATCCCTCTTATAATTTTCGCATTGCAAAATGCAACGAGACCTCCGGCAAGTCCACCTGCAGCGCCAGCACCTGGAAGATTTTCTATATCAATTTCATATTTTTCTTTCACAGCGTCTGCTAATTTTTTTAAAGCCTTGTCAAGCAAGGGTAAGTCGGATTTCTTTGCTCCCTTTTGAAGTGCATATGTAAATGAAGCGCCTTCGGGACCGCAAAGTGGATTTAAGACATCAACAGCGACCTTGAAGTTAACATTTTTAATTTTTTGGTCTACCTCGGAATCGTCAATTTTTTTCAACTTCAATAGATTTATTCCGCCTTGTTGTATTTCTCTTCCATTTTTGTCAAGAAATTTATAGCCAAGAGCTGAAGCCATTCCCATTCCGCCATCGTTTGTTGCGCTTCCACCGACGCCAATTATTATTTCTTTTACATTGTAATCAAGTGCTTTTTTTATAAGTTCGCCGACCCCATAGGTTGTTGTAAATTTAGGATTTCGTTTTGATTTTGGGACAAGTGTTAATCCACTGGCAGATGCCATTTCAATTATAGCAGTTTCATTTTTGATCAAAAATTTAGATTTAACTCTTTGCTTTGGCAGTGGGCCAGATACAGTTATTTCAATTATTGTCCCTCCGGTTGAAAAATAAATAGCATCAACGAACCCT